>JAYVAP010000531.1:0-3757 GCA_043750915.1 Spirosoma sp.
TTTGAGTTTTAACCTCGCATTTCAAGAAAATAGTCAAAAACTATTGAAATAATTATGTGATTTATTGAAATATCACATGAAAAGAACCTGAGTAGTTACCCCAGAGGTTCCAGCGCGGACCAACCAACGTATTACTGAAGAAAAACCTCTTGACTTACTTACCCGAAAACATAGGTATTGAGTAGTGAGAGGGCACTTTAGGCTTTCAGTTAAATTATTGAGTTTTCAAAAAAATTCTGTTTAGTATGATGCCCTTCTGGTATGACATACAACTTCGATACGTTCTGCTCCGTATAAGCCTGGGCTTATTTGGCGCATCGGTTTGGTTAACAGCTTGCCACACATCGGTTAAAATGCCGGCTGATATTATTACCGCCGAGGCCACGTTGCCTAATAAGGTTGATTATAACCTGCACGTGAAGCCCATTTTGTCGGACCGCTGTTTTGCCTGTCATGGCCCCGACAAAGCTAAGCAACAGGCAGGTTTACGCCTGGACACGCCGGAGGGTGCTTATCAGGTGCTCACAGAAAGCGGGCATACGGCCATTGTGCCAGGCAATCTGGCCAAAAGCGAGTTGGTACACCGGATCATCTCCACCGATCCCGATGAGATGATGCCGACACCAAAATCGAACCTCGCGCTGACCGCCGAAGAAAAAGCCGTACTTATTCGCTGGATAGATCAGGGGGGCGAATACAAACAGCACTGGTCACTCATTGCCCCAACAATGCCCCAAATCCCGGTTGTAAAAGACCAGCAGTGGGCGAAAAATGACATCGACCGGTTCATCCTGGCCACCCAGGAAGCCAAAAAACTTACCCATGCGCCCGAAGCCGATAAAACCACGCTACTTCGGCGCGTTACGCTGGATCTGATCGGCTTGCCGCCAACCCCCGCCGAAGTCGATGCGTTTCTGGCCGACACGTCGCCCGGTGCCTACGAAAAAGTGGTGAACCGATTGCTGGCCAATCCGCATTATGGCGAACGACAGGCCGTTGAGTGGCTCGATGTGGCGCGGTACGCCGATACGCACGGGTATCAGGACGATGGCCTCCGAACCATCTGGCCGTATCGCGACTGGGTCATTCGGGCGTATAACCGCAATCTCTCCTTCGACCGCTTCGTGATGTGGCAACTAGCGGGGGATCTGCTGCCCGGCCGCAACCACGAACCGTCCGACCAAAATAAATTATTGGCTACGGCCTTCAACCGAAACCATCAGCAAAGTCAGGAAGGCGGCATTGTGGATGAAGAATACCGGACTGAATACGTAGCTGACCGGGTCAATACATTTGGCAAGGCTTTTTTGGGCCTGACGACTGAATGTGCCCGCTGCCACGATCATAAGTACGACCCTATTTCTCAGAAGGATTATTACAGCCTGTTTGCTTTTTTCAACAGTAATAACGAGCGTGGTAATATTCCCTATAATGGGGAAGCCGCCCCAACCATTACCCTCACAACACCCGGGGTTGATGCCCAACTGGATTACATCCGCAAGAAACTGACACCGCTGGAACAAAAACTGAATATCGACCGGCCCGACTATCAACAGCGGTTTGGCCAATGGCTAAAAACTGCTGTTGATAGTCGGGCCGTTGCCAATTTGCCGGATGCTGGCCTGATTGCCCACTATACCTTCGATGAAGCCGATCGAACAGACATCAGGGCGTTTGTAAAAGCGGATAATGAAAAAAACAAGCGGCAGGAAGATCAGCAAAAACTGAAAGAACAGCGACTGAAAAAATCTGGCAGGAAGCAGACCGTAGCGAAAAAAGTGGTCAAACGGAAAACTAAGGAAGAATTGGCGAAAGATCCGCGCAACGCATTTGTCAACGCCGTAAACGATACGCTTCCGGCCCGGCTCGGTGGTGATTCGGACAACCTCCCCTTCAGCGTTCCAGGTCGTTTTGGCAAGGCCCGCTACCTACCCGGCGACAGTTATATCAGTTTACCTGAAGGCTTTGGTGCTTTTGAACAGAATGAGCCGTTCACAATCAGCAGTTGGTTCAATTTGTCCAAAATAAATACGGCGGCTACGCTGCTGGGTCGGACTACCGGCCCGATGGATGGTCAGCGGGGGTACCAGCTCGACTTGCTGGCCGACGGTCGGCTGAAAGTAACGATGAGCCACGTCTGGCCTGCTAATGCGCTCGATATTGAGTCGGTCGAAAAGGTACCCATCAAGCAGTGGTTTCAGGTGGCTATTGCCTATAACGGGCGCGGGCGGGCAAATGGCCTGATGCTGTATCTGAACGGTAAACCCCTGCACACGCGGGTCATCACCGATCACCTCCAGCACAGTATGGTCTACGGAAAAAACAGGACCCACTGGGCGCAGCATCCGTTCTACATTGGCCGGATGCACGATTACTTCTACAAGGATATGGCCGTGGATGAACTCCGCATCTACAATCGATGCCTTAACCCACTGGAAATGAGCCGATTGTCTGGTAAACCTAACTCTCTCCTGCTGGCCCTGCAAACACCGGCTGCCAAACGGACCCCGGCGCAGCGGACGGGCCTATACACATACTACGTAACGACGCAGGACGCTGTCTATAAAACAACTTTTGCCGAAGCAATGAAACTGCGCGGTGAGCAACTGATGCTCTACACGAACGCCGATCAGGTGATGGTGATGCAGGAGCAGAAGCATCCCCGGCCCACGCATCTGCTGAAACGGGGTGCCTATGACGCACCCGGCGAACGGGTAAGACCCGCCGTTCTGCATAGCCTCACACCCATGCCTGATGATTTTCCCAAAAACCGGCTGGGGTTAGCAAAGTGGTTATTGATGCCCGAAAATCCACTGTTCAGCCGGGTGATGGTAAACCGCTTTTGGCAGCAATATTTTGGGCAGGGGATTGCTAAAAACAGCGACGATTTTGGCAACCAGGGTGCCTTGCCGAGCCATCCCGAACTGCTGGATTATCTGGCCGTTAAGTTCCGCGAAACAGGATGGAACGCCAAGGCCATGCACAAGCAAATTGTTATGTCGGCTACGTATCGGCAATCGTCCGGCGTAGTGGAGAAATCGCGGGAAGCTGATGCCGACAATACATTCCTGACGCGGGGTGCCAGCTACCGGATGTCGGCAGAGCAGGTGCGCGATAATGCCCTGGCCGCAAGTGGCTTGCTTACCCAGCGCATTGGCGGGCCGAGTGTAAACCCCTACCAACCTGACGGCATCTGGGAAGCCTTAGCCACGCGGAATGCCGTAAAATACGTACAGAGCAAAGGTGATAGTTTGTACCGACGGTCGATGTACACGATCTGGAAACGTTCGTCGCCCGCGCCGATGATGCTTAATTTCGACGCTGCCGAACGACACACCTGCATTGTCAAACGCCAGAAAACCAGTACGCCCCTGCAAGCTCTCGTTACGCTCAACGACCCGCAATTTGTTGAAGCTGCACGGGCCCTATCGCAACATGTAATGAGGTTTGGGCAGATTAATACCGCAAGAACTACGCCATCGCAGCCCGCCGTTCCGGCTGGCATTAACACCATTTTCAAAGCGGTTATCAGCCGGCCGGCCCGGCCGGGGGAAGTAGCCCTGATGAAACAGCTGTACGGTGAAGAACTGGCCGACTTCAAAAAGTATCCGAAACGGGCAGCCGAATTATTATCGGTTGGTGCGTATCCGGTCGATAAAAAGCTCAACCCCGTTGAGTTGGCCGCCTGGACGGTGGTGGCCAGTACGATTATGAATTTTGACGAAGCAATTATCAAACGATAAAAAATCTTCAGTCG
>JAYVAP010000532.1:0-4932 GCA_043750915.1 Spirosoma sp.
GGTATCGACAATTGTCAGAAATCTGGCAGAAAAAGGCTACGTGGGACACCGGGCCTACGGTAATACGCACGAATATTACGCCATTGTCAGCAAGGCAGACTATCAGAATCGCTTTGTGCTCGCAAAGGTCGTTGGCGAGTATTTCGATAACTCCTACAAGAACTTAGTAAGCTACTTTGCACAAAACGAAAAAATATCGGCTGATGAGCTGCGCGAGATTCTGGCAATGATCGAAAAAAAGTAGGATGGGTTTAGGGAGTTAAATCAAGTTTTGTCGAGCGTAGCATAACCTGTCTATCAGCATAATTCCTAATTTTACCTAACCTACTTAAATGCATGGAAACGCTTCGTTATGTTCTGCTGGTCAACGGTTTACTGGCGGTTGTGACCGTCTTCTACTATGGTTTACTCCGGCGCGAAACGTTTTTCGGGGCTAACCGATTCGTACTTTGGCTGGGACTGGCGGCTTCTCTGGTGCTGCCCCTACCGCAACTTTCCAACTGGCAGCCTCAACCCCTGCGGGCAATGGTGCAAGTTGCGTCGCAAGCTGTTGTTCCGGGTTTGCTGCCTACTCTGCTCGCTCCCCAACCGGGTGCGATGACACCGTTCGCTGCTGAGAAATTTTTTTTTACCCTTTCGCCCCGTCCGTGGGTTGGATTTGACGTACCGTGGCAGTCGGCATTGCTTAGTCTGTACGTGATTGTGCTGACCCGTTTGCTGGCCCAGTTCGGCATCCGGGTTATGTCGCCTTCGCCAGACAGCCATTAGGGAAAGCACACTGTTTTCTGATAAACGGCATCCCGAAACGACGCACCTTATTAATGATGCCAACGTGGCCTACGGCCTCTATAAAGTTTACTTCAGAAATGATTTCTTCGAGAGTAATTATTGCGGGCTACCCAGTACCGGGATCCGGCTCACACCCGATTTTCACCTGGACTTATATCCCGAATACCAGAAATCGGTTGTTTTTCTGGACGGGCATGAAATAGGACGCACGGAATTAAAGCAGTTTCGCGCCATTGATCTCAAAAAAGAATTGTTTTCACGGGCACAGCTGCCGTTGTGCGGTTAGGCGATGAGCGGGCAAAAGACGGCCTAATCCTTATCTTCAGCCTGAGAAACATAGACATACGGGATAAATATGCATCGACACCTTTGCTTAAACAAGTTTACCCAGCATTTTTTGATCTGCCTGACTGAATGTACCTGCGGGACCCTGAGCCACCCGAGGTTTAACCACCTTAAACGAAAATCTTACTGCGCCCCACTCAGTCCATTTTGCCGGGCCGTTTCTTCTGTTGTTATGTGATCTTTAAACGCCCCAGTGTGTTCCCCTTCTAACGAACGTTCTCCAGCATTAACCCGGCGTATACGATTATGAAACGGCTTTTTTCGCTTTGGTTTTTTCTGCTGGCGGGTTCGGCCATGGCCTTGTCAACACAACAAGCTCACCCCGATACGATTCCGGCCAAAACGCAGCACCCGACCCCGTCGATTTCGCGGCAGGCTCCTCCGCCAATGATCCTGCCGGGTACCCGGCTCGACACTAATTTTCAGGCACTACCCGCCCAGCATCCGGCTGTGGGCAAGGCTGTCCCGGCCTGGCTGCGGGCCAAAGCGGGTGGCTCACCGGTGTATGTGCTGAACGGAAATGTGGCTACAGTTGCCCAGATCAAGGCCTTGCGGCAACCGGACGTGGTGTCCATACATGTGCTGGCGGGCAGCCGGGCGGCCGCGCTCTACGGAAAAAATGCCCGCAACGGACTGGTTATTATCACCACAAAAAACGGGTCCGCAGGTTACAGATAATCAAATAAAACAGCCAACGCTGATCGTCAGCGTTGGCTGTTTTGTGTCAGGCGATACCGTTCGGTGCGGTTTTGGCTGCGTTTCCGCCACCGTTGCTCCCTCCCTTCGGCTTTTTCTTTTTCTTTTTAGCGTTGGTGCGTATGGCGTATTTAGCGTCTAACTGTTGCAGGTCGCTGTTGAGTGCTGCCAGCACCACCGGCTCCTTGTCGCCAATGGGTGTGAGCACATCGAACGATTCGGGAACGATACCCCGCTTGTTGAGGTCGATAATTTCGACAACCCGCGCAATGGGCAATGGGTGCCAGGTACTTTCGGAGCTGTAGCCAAACCACATCAGCTTGCGGAAGATATCGGTCTTCTGAAGCCAGGCTCTGCCTTTTTGGGTCTCGAGGGGTTTGTCAATCGCCGGAATATCGCGCAGGGCATCCATGTACGTATCCAGCTCGTAGTTCAAACAGCATTTCAGCCGTCCGCACTGACCGGATAGTTTAGCCGGATTGAGCGACAGATTTTGGTACCGCGCTGCCGAGGTGGCAATATTCTTGAAGTCGGTAAGCCAGGTGGAGCAGCAGAGTTCGCGCCCGCAGGAGCCAATGCCGCCCAGCCGCCCTGCTTCCTGGCGCAGGCTGATCTGGCGCATTTCAATCCGGGCCTTAAATTCCCCGGCCAGCATTTTTATCAACTCCCGGAAGTCGACCCGCTCTTCAGACGAGTAATAAAAGGTAGCTTTTGTGCTGTCGGACTGAAATTCCACGTCCGAGAGTTTCATGTTCAGTTTTAGCTCACGAACGATTTCTCGGGATCGGTAGAGGGCGGGCAGATCGCGCAAAACGGCCTGTTCGTGCCGTTCGAGGTCTTTGGCCGTGGCAACCCGGTGAATCACTTTGGTGTCGTCGTTGATTTTGACGGCCCGTTTTTTCACCTGCAGCCGCACCAGCTCGCCCTGCATGGACACGGCGCCGAGGTGAAACCCCGACTGCATCTCCACGGCCACGTAGTCGCCCGTTGTAAGATCGAGCTGGTGAACGTTGCGATGGTATTCTTTGCGCCCGCCTTTAAACTTCACCTCTACCACATCGTAGCCTTTTCCGGGCATGGCGATGTCGCTCAGCCAGTCGAACGAATTCAATTTATTACAGCCTCCGGAGCTGCATCCCCCACTGGCGCAACCCGCCACCGCTGCCACGGCTGTTGTGCCGTCGGGTGCCGGGGTAGAAACGGTGCGCTGGGTTCCACAGCCACCGCTTGCACAGGATTTACAAGACATAATTTCTTACAGGTATGGGGCACGCCCGGCAGTAACCGGGGTGGCCCTGGTTTGTGGTGCGCAGGTAAGGTGCTCATCTTTCATAAAAGACCCCCATGCGCAACAAACGCGTTATCAATCAGCGTACCGAATCAGGTCCAGCCCGATGTCTTTTCGGTATTGTTTTCCATCAAACTGCACCGTCCGGGCCGCTTCCTGCGATTTCCGAATGGCGTTTTCGAGCGAGTTAGCCTGCGCTGTCAACGCCAGTACCCGCCCTCCGTTGGTCACTACCTGACCGTTTTTGGCCAGCGTTCCGGCATGGAACGCCATAACATCATCCAAGCGGTCCAGTGCCGAAATGAGATGGCCTTTTTGATATTCATCGGGATACCCACCGGCTACCACCACCGTGGTTGCGGCCGTTTGGGGCGACACCTGCAGGCTAATCGTATTTAATGTACCCGTGGCCGCAGCCATCATTAGCTCGGCAAAATCGCTCTGTATCCGGGGCAGCACCACCTCTGTTTCGGGGTCGCCCATACGGGCATTGTATTCAATAACGAACGGCTCTCCGTTTACTTTCATCAGCCCAACGAAAATAAAGCCCTGATAGCGAATACCCTCCTGTTGCAAACCAGCCAGCGTGGGTTTCACCACTTTGTCCTCAACCTTACGCATAAACGCTTCGCTGGCAAACACCACCGGCGAAACGGCTCCCATGCCGCCCGTGTTCGGGCCGGTGTCGCCCTCGCCAATGCGCTTGTAATCCTTGGCTTCGGGCAGGATTTTGTAGTGCTCGCCATCGGTTAGCACAAACACCGACAGTTCGACCCCCCGCAAAAATTGCTCCACAACAACTTTGTCGCCCGCTGCGCCAAATTTACGCCCGTCGAGCATATCGCGCAGGGCCGTTTGCGCATCGGTCAATGTTTCGGCAATAATAACGCCTTTGCCGGCCGCCAGCCCGTCGGCTTTCAGCACAATGGGGAGCGGGTGCGTATCGAGGTAAGCCAGCCCGTCGGCGAGCGTAGCAGTCGTGAAGGTTTTGGCGGCCGCCGTTGGAATGCCGTGGCGCTGCATAAACTGCTTGGAGAAATCTTTGCTGCCTTCCAGTTGGGCACCTTTTGCATCGGGACCGACGATGGGCAGCCCGGTCAGGTCGGGTTGCTGACGCAGAAAGTCGACAATTCCGTTCACCAACGGTTCTTCCGGCCCCACCAGCAGCAGATCGATGCGGTGCTTGCGAATGGCTTTGGCAACGGCGGGGAAATCAGAAAAGCCAATCGGCAGGTTAGTGGCTACCTGGGCCGTGCCCGCATTGCCCGGTGCCACAAACAGCTTGTTACACAGGGGGCTTTGCGCTAATTTCCACGCAAATGCGTGTTCACGTCCACCCGAACCCAGAATAAGTATGTTCATAATTAGTTAGCTACTTCCGAGAGGAACTTTATGCGCATCAGGCGCAGGTCCTGTTCGGTGAAATCGTCGCCCCCGAATTCGCCCAGGGCAACGGCAATATTATCGGTTTCGGCCCGCATGAAGTAATCGAATATTTCGGCCTGCCGGTCATCGTCAATCATCTGGTCGATGAAATAATCGAGTGTGAGCCGGGTTCCTGAATAGCAAATATGCTCGATTTCTTCCATCAGGTCCTCCATCGACAACGACTTGGCTTCGGCAATTTCGTCTAAATTTACTTTGCGGTCGATCTGCTGGATAATATAAATTTTGACCTTCGACTTATTGATGGTAGACTTGATGACGACATCTTTGTCGGTTTCGATGTCATTTTCTTCCACGTATTTGGTAATCAGGTCGATGAACTGACGGCCAAATTTTTGCACTTTCCCCATGCCCACGCCATTGACCTG
>JAYVAP010000533.1:0-5033 GCA_043750915.1 Spirosoma sp.
TTTTATCCGTTCTTATAATCCCCGCCGGGCATCGCCACCGATGCCATGCTCCAGAAACTTCTTCGCGCCGTTCGCAGCTTCTACGTGGCCACCGCCCTCGCCCTGCTGACGTGGATGGTTTTTTTTGATGCCAATGACCTGCCCACGCAAATCCGAAACTGGCTGAAACTCCGTGAGCTGGAAGCTGATACGCAGTTTTATCAGGACCAGATAAAACACGTGCAAACCGAACGTCGGGAAGTGCTGGGCAGCGACCGGCTCCGCGAAAAGTTTGCCCGCGAGAGATACCTCATGAAAAAACCTGCCGAAGACGTGTTTGTGATTGTGGACGAGCAAAACGACCCGATAGAAAAATAATGACCGCCGTGCTCTTCGTTTGCTTAGGCAACATCTGCCGGTCGCCACTGGCGGAGGAACTGTTCCGGTCGATGGTGGCCGGGGCCGGGCTGAGTGAGCAGATTCGGTGCGATTCGGCCGGAACGGCATCCTACCATGTTGGTCACCTGCCCGACCGGCGTACCCGCGAAAATGCCCTGGAGCACGATCTCACGCTCACCCACTGCGCCCGGCGGCTGACTGGCGACGACCTGGCACAGTTCGATTATTTTGTGGCGATGGACGAAGCTAATTTCGAGGCCATCGAGAAACTAAACTACCGCAGCACCGGCCTGCAAACCAACGACACAATTTTTTTGCTGCGCGAATTTGACCCCCTCACCAGCGATCAGCCCAACGTGCCGGACCCCTACTACGAAGGGCCGGAAGTTTTTGAGGAAGTATACCAAATTTGCCACCGCTGCTGTGCGCAATTGCTGACGTATTTAAAAACAAGATTGCCGCCGGACGGTGGCGAAAACGCCTGAACGGGTGGCTGTCGCGACGCGTGTCACCTGTTTTTCCGCCAGATCACTCCATCACGTATTTTTACGGTTTCGCTTTTTACTTTATGCATAAAAAAGTCATTCTTCTCATTCTCGACGGCTGGGGTATTCCCCTGAATCCAGCGGTGTCGGCCATCGAAGCCGCCAATGTTCCGTTTGTACGGTCGTTGTATGCCACCTATCCCAACAGCCGTTTAGAGGCTTCGGGACTGGCTGTGGGCTTACCCGCCGGTCAGATGGGCAACTCCGAAGTAGGCCACATGAACCTCGGTGCCGGTCGGGTGGTATACCAGGATTTGGTGAAAGTGAATAAAGCCGTTGCCGAACATACCCTCGACACCGAGCCGGTGCTGGTAAACGCGCTGAACTACGCCAAACGCACCGGCAAACCGCTTCACCTCATCGGCTTAGTGTCTGACGGGGGCGTTCATGCGCACATCGATCACCTCAAAGGGTTGCTCTCCATTGCCCATGCCCACGGCCTGACCAGCGTGTTTGTTCATGCCTTCACCGACGGCCGTGACACCGACCCTAAAGGTGGGGCTGATTATCTGGCCGAACTACAGGCGCACATGGCCGCCACAACCGGGCAGATTGCCAGCGTTGTTGGTCGCTATTATGCCATGGACCGCGACAATCGCTGGGAACGCGTTAAGATAGCCTACGACGCGCTGGTTCACGGCGACGGGCTACACGTAGCGGCCGATGGCGTTGTGAAAGCACTCCAGGCATCCTATGATGCGGGCATAACCGACGAGTTTATAATGCCGATTATCGTTTCGAAAGCCGATGGTTCGCCGGTGGCCGTGATCCAGGAAGACGACGTGGTACTTTGTTTTAATTTCCGCACCGACCGGGGCCGCGAAATCACGCAGGCCCTAACGCAAAAGGATTTTCCTGAGCAGGGCATGAAAAAACTCGCTCTCCACTACATTACCATGACCCGCTACGACGACGAGTTTGTGGGCGTGCAGGTCATTTTCGACAAAGATAATTTGCAAAATACGCTCGGCGAAGTCATTGCCGGCGCAGGGCGGACGCAAATCAGAATTGCCGAAACGGAAAAATACCCGCACGTCACGTTCTTTTTCTCGGGCGGTCGCGAGGAGCCGTTTGCAGGCGAAAAACGGTTGCTGTGCCCCTCACCAAAAGACGTGAAAACCTACGACCTGAAGCCCGAAATGGCCGCTCAGGACATCCGCGATGCCATAATACCGGAGCTGGAAAACGAAGCGACGGATTTTGTCTGTCTGAATTTTGCCAACACCGACATGGTTGGCCACACGGGCGTTTTCTCGGCCGTGGTAAAAGCCGCCGAAACCGTTGATGCCTGCGCGAAAGCCGTTACGGAAACTGCCCTCGCCCACGGCTACACCACCATTATTATTGCCGACCACGGCAACGCCGAGTTCATGGTCAACCCCGACGGCACGCCCAACACCGCCCACACCACCAATTTAGTGCCCTGCATTCTGGTTGACAAAGACTATCATCCCGCATTGAAGGATGGCAAACTCGCCGACATTGCCCCCACCATTCTGCAACTGATGGGCATTCCGCAGCCACCGGAGATGACGGGCGTGAGTTTAATTGGGTCGTAAGGCGGTGCCAGCGAAAAATGACCTGTCTAACAGGGTCCGTTCGGCGGCTGAATCTTTACGGTAGCGTAGGAGGGAAGCGGCCCGTTTTGGGGTTGCCCGTTGCCGGTCCGAGCAGCCGTCGAAACAAACGGGCCGTTAGTTTTGGCTATATTCGCACCCCGTTTAGGCAAAGTCAGGATGCAGGTAGTTGAGGTGGGTACCAATGCCCGATATCAGAAAGAGTTTATCCAGTTTCCGGTGCGGCTGTATCAGAACGATTCGTGCTGGATACGGCCGCTGAACACCGATGTAGAAGAAGTTTTTGACCCGGCCCTGAACAAACGATTTGGGAACGGCGCGTGCGTGCGTTTTCTGCTGCTGAGCCAAACGGGCGAAACCATTGGGCGCGTGGCGGCTTTTGTGGATCGCGCCATTGCCCATCTCGACAACGACCAGCCCACGGGTGGACTGGGTTTTTTTGAGTGCATAAACGACCAGGCGGCTGCGTTCCGGCTCTTCGACGCGGGCAAAGCGTGGCTCCGGAGCCAGGGAATGGCCGCCATGGATGGCCCCGTCAACTTCGGCGACCGCGACCGCTGGTGGGGTCTGTTGGTAGATGGGTTCGACCGGGAACCGAACTACTGTATGCCCTACACAAAGCCCTATTACGTTCCTTTTTTTGAGGAGTACGGCTTTCAGGACTATTTTAAACAGTATACGTTTGGTATTCCAACGACCTGGGACAAGCTCACCGGCATGGCCCAGGCCGTAAAAGACCGCGCCCAGCGAATCTACGAAAACCCCGAGTACAGTTTCCGAACCATCGACAAGCGACAACTGCCCGCT
Source organism: Spirosoma sp. (assembly GCA_043750915.1). Classification (GTDB taxonomy): domain Bacteria; phylum Bacteroidota; class Bacteroidia; order Cytophagales; family Spirosomataceae; genus Spirosoma. Next base: position 3,308 of record JAYVAP010000533.1, read on the forward strand.
GCCGCCGAGCAGTTTCGGCACATCTACAATGCCGCCTGGGGCGGACACAGTGGCGTAACGGAAATGTCGGCCGCGCAGGCGCAGGGGCTGATGCAGAAACTCAAGCCGGTCATCGACGAAAAAATCATTTACTTCGCCTACCACGGCGACGAACCTGTTGCCTTTTTCGTGTGCCTGCCCGAACTGAATCAGGTATTCAAGCACGTAAATGGTAAACTCAATCTGGTAGGCAAGCTGAAGTTTTTGTGGCACACGATCCGCAAAACCAACCGTAAAGCCTTTGGGGTCGTCTTTGGCGTATCGCCGGCGCACCAGGGCAAAGGCCTCGAAGCCGCCATCGCCCTCCGGATGCCCCATGAAGCGGCCCAAAATCCGGCCTTTCAGTACAACGAACTGGAGATGAACTGGGTGGGCGATTTCAACCCCATCATGGTGCGGTTTGTGAGTCAGCTGGGATCGGCCATCGTTAAAACCCACATTACCTACCGGTATCTGTTCGACCGGACAAAACCGTTCAAACGCTGCCCGGCCATCGGGCGCAAGAAATAATCGGTATGCTACTAACCATCACCAACACCCGTTCGCCTGCTACGGATCTGGGCTGGCTGCTGCACAAGCATCCCGATAAGGTTCAATCCTTCAAAACAGCCGCTGGTACGGCAACGGTTTTCTACCCCGAAGCAGATGAAAATTGCTGTACGGCAGCGTTGCTTCTGACGATTGACCCGATTGATTTGGTGCGCGGGGCCGGGTTTGGTGGTCACGCCATTAGTACACAGTACGTCAACGACCGTCCCTATGTGACCTCATCGCTGTTGAGCTCGGCACTGACGGCTGTTTATGCATCGGCACTCAGCGGGCGGTGTCCTGATCGGCCCGACCTGGTTGAAACTCCCCTGCCGCTGGTGGTAACGCTGGCCGTTGTCCACGTCGAAAAGTGGCCGGATGGGCTGGCGAAAGTGTTTGAGCCTTTAGGCTACGTTCTCGATGTGGTGCCTCACGCACTGGACCCGCACTTTCCTGACTGGGGGCCGAGTGCCTACTTCACGGTGACGTTGCGCCATACCATCACGGTTCGGGCGTTGCTGGAGCATTTATATGTGCTGTTGCCCGTACTGGACAATAACCGCCATAGTTTTGTGCAGGAGCAGGACGTAGATATTCTGGTTAAAAAAGGAGGTGCCTGGCTTGCCCAACATCCCGAACGCATAACCATTACTCGCCGGTTTCTGCGTCGCCAGGCCGACCTTACCCAATTGGCTCTCAACCGGTTGCTAATCCTTGACGAAGCCCCTGCCGACGGCCTGATTGCCCCTGAGGGGTCCGACGACGCAGGCATACCACCCATGAATTTGCCAGGCAGTTCTCCATCGCCTGTCCTGGTTAAGGAAGCTACCCGGCCGGCCACGCTGCACGAGCAGCGACTGAATGCGGCACTGGCAGCTTTGGTGGCATCGGGTGCCCGGTCGGTGCTCGATTTGGGGTGTGGCGAGGGACAATTACTACGCAAATTACTGGCTGAACCGCAATTTAACCGGATTGTGGGTATGGATGTAGCTTATAGAGAACTGCTGCGGGCCAAAACCCGCCTGCACTATGATGAACTGCCACAAGGTCAGCGCGACCGACTGACCTTGTGGCAGGGGTCGTTGCTCTACCGCGATCAGCGCCTGGAAGGCTTCGATGCGGCTGCGTTGGTGGAGGTAATCGAACATGTTGAACCAAC
>JAYVAP010000534.1:0-11702 GCA_043750915.1 Spirosoma sp.
CGCACGGGCCGGAACAGCTGCGTTCGTTTGGCCATCAAGCCGTTTGTGTTCAGGCTAATCAACTGCCCTTCGTCCGTAATGGTTTGAATAGCAGACCGATCGGCGGGTAAAAGGGCCGGGCCAGCCAGTTTTGTTTCAGGGTCTTCTTCGGCTCGTCGTTCAATCCGGGCCGGAAAATGCGGGTACTGGCTCCCGTTTTCGCGCCAGTAGTTCACCCAGCCATCGGGTTGGTTGGCCAGCAGGTTCATGCCCGCTGGTGTGGCAATAACCTGAAATGGAAGCAGCAGGGGCCCTTTGTGCGGGGCCGTCATCAGCCGTACAAAAGACCGGCTTTGGCGGTTCAGGGCGTAGATATGGCCGTCCTGATGGGCCGCCAGTGCTACCAGATTACGCTGTTGCATGCCCCGGGGCCGTGCCAGAAAAGCAGGATCGAGACCGGTGGGCAAAGGAATAGCCAGCAAACTTTCGTGGCCCGGCCTTTCGTGGCCCGGCCTGGACTGGCCCGGCCTTTCGTGGCCCGGATCGGCTACGTACAGTGTGCGGTCGGTCATGAACAGGTATTGCAACCGGCCATTATCCAGAAAATCGACGGCGAGCGCATTGCTCCGAATGGGTCCGTCGGGGGCGGTTTGCGCAAGCGGTTCCCCTTCGGGCATCATCAGTAAAAATCGCCCTCCATCGGTCTGGGCATAAAACTGGACCGAACTGTTGCTCAGACTTCCCGTGGCAATGGGCGCGGCTATGAGCGGAGCGTCGAGTTCGGTTTTCTTCTGTAAGAGTACTTTGTTGAGCACCGCCTGACTGGCCCGGCGGGTGGTTCGGCCCAGCACAATGGTAGACAGAATCCGGTCGTTGCCGTAGCTGGCCTGGTAGGCCATGTTTTCCAGGTTACCCAGTGCTGAACCCGGTCCGTTGCTGTCGAGCAGGTTTTGCCAGGCCAGCGGCCAGCCTGCCGATGCAGTGGTTGCCGTTCGGTTCAGGCGGATGAAAGCTGTGAAGTTAGCGGGGCGGAGGGTGCTGTTCAACAAATCTGTCTGTCGTTCGCTGGCCGACCAAACGGCCCCGCCCTGAACCTGCTGGAGATAATCCTGCATGGCTTCTTCACTGTTGGCCACCACCAGGGCGGAGTTGTGCTGGGTGACCCAGCTCTGCGGAAAACCCGAAAAAAGGCTGCTGAACAGCGATGCAGGCAGTTCGGGCACGTTGAGCAGGAGGATTTTATGACCCAGAAAGGGCTTGGCCGCCGTGGCCGAGCGGGCACCGGCCCGGTAAGCTACCTGCTGGTAGGCGTTGGCCAGCTGGCGGGCGTTGCGGGTACTCAGCACCAGCACCTGCCGGGGTGTACTGGCCGGGGATTCTAACCGGCAAAGCAAAATATCCGAGTCCAGCGCGTTGTAGAGTTCGCCGGTGGCGGGGGCAATCTGGCTAAACCGGTCGCGCAGGAAATCGCCGGATGCCGACCCCAGCAGGCTGCTCATCGACTCGCCGAAGCGGCTGGCGTTGCTGATGCCGATGTGGTAGAGTGTGGCGGTCGTTTGCGGAATCAGGTCGGCATGGGTGATGCGCCGGGGTGTCTGGTCGGCAAATAAAGCCGCCACATCGCGCCGGTTGCCAATTTCGCTGGCTGCGTAACCAATCAGGTGCAACCGCGATGCCGACGGGCGAAAGCGAAGCGTGAGGGCTTCGGGTAAAAACAGCCGGATCAATGAACCCGCGTTACTGAACAGCGGCTGCAGAACGGCGGGCCGAACCGACAGTCCGGCCACGTGGTCGGCATCGATTTCTGAACCCGGATCGGGCTGCGACACGTTGAGAGGCTGATGCATTCGTTTCGCCACATTTTCGATCAGAATGCCCGACACGCTGCCCACCAGCACGTTTTTGGTCAGAATAAACGAGCCAATGGGTTCATTGTTACGCGAAACCAGGTCAAGGATTTTTTCGCCTGCGAAGGTGTGGTTCAGCACCCGGTACTGGCGCGGGTCGGGGTTGATTAACCGGCTGATAAACGACTGATCGCCGGGGCCGAGTGGAATATAAAAAATAAGATCGAGCGTGTTGACCGACAGTGTGTGGAGCGAATAACGAACGTTTTTGCCGGTGATGAACCGCAGCACGGTGGCGGTGTCGGCGGTGGCATATAAAAACCGGTCGAGCCGTTGCCGGGCTTCGTCAAAAATGGGTATCTGGCGCAGCGAAATTTCCCGGCGCAGTGTCCGGGCCGACACCGTATCCTGCAACTGGTTGCTGGCCAGCACCAGCAGGGCACCCGGTGGTATGAGTGCCCCCACCGACTGACTCGTGGACTGCCAGTGCCGATAGCCCAGCCAGCCGCTCACCAGCAACACAACCACACCGATACTAATCCACAGGCGTTTATTCATAGAAGGAAGTCGCAGATGACGGAAGTCTTGTTGGGGAGAATTACCCGGAAATTGTAAACAGCTGATGCACAGGTACTACCCATGCGTCAGCTGCTTACGGTCCCTGTCTCCGACATAGACTTGTTTTACTTCCCCCACATGGCGTTGGCCGTTTCGGGGAAAGGCATGGTTAACTCGGGAACGTTGGTGGCCACGCGGTTGGCCCACTCCACGCCCTGCATCAGGGAGTGATCCTGATTGCTGACTTCGTATTTCCAGGCACCGAAGCGGCCCCGCGAGTAGATCCCGAACGGCTCCAGTTTGGGCAGCACAGCCTTCAAAATAGCGTCGCGCTCAACCGATGGGGTAGGATAGCCATAGTCGAAGGCCATGTGCCAGGTTGAAATAACATCGTCTTCCGACTCAATCAGCTGATCTTCTTTGAGGGCGCGAATGGTGTCGGCAATGAGCGTTTCGCGGTTCACCGGCTTGGCCGACGATTCGCTCGTTTCGGTCATCAGCGACCAGTTTTGCGTAATATCGGGTACGTTGTTGGGGCTGTAGTTCGAGAACACCGTTACGCGATAATAGGGGCTGTTATATTCCGGGAAATACATCCAGCACATGGTTTTCAGGCTTTCTTTGGGTTTGCCTTTCAGGCCAATACCGACCACGTTGGTTGAGGAATGTTTTAGTCCCTGCGCTGTTTCAACGGTCTGTGAATCAAGCCCTTCTACTTTTCGGGTGAAAATATCGAGCGGCACCGTACTCATCAGGTGTTCGTAGTGAATTTCTTCGCCACTGGCCAGAACGATTTTTTTCTCCGGCCCCACCACGCGGGTTACATCGGCGTTGAGTTTGATGTATTCGTGACCCACCAACCGCCCCACGGAGTCCCAAACGCTGCCCGTGCCACCCGTTTTGGGGAAACGGAAGGTGCTGTTGGGTCCCCACGAGAAATCGTCTTTGTCAAAAATAATATTCTTTGTCACGCGTGCCAGGTCGGTTACGGCGACGCGCTCGCCCACCCAAACGGCGTTCATTTCTTCGGTTGGAAAAGCCCACACCTTAAAATTATAGGGAAACATAAACGTTTCGGCCAGCCCCTGTCCAAACGTAGCCAGAATCCACTCGCGGAAGTTGGCGGGCTTCACACTGGTGGGAAACTTGTAGTTTTGAATAATGCCTTCGAGGCATTTCCACATCGTTTCGGGCGAGAGGTACTTGATGTTGTTCTGAAACGGATAAGGCACAAAGCGGTTCTCGATCCAAACCCACGACTCGCGCTGATGGCTGAGCCAGCCGTCTTCGCCCAGGGCTTTGTTCATCAGGTCGTCGAAATATTTGTAGTGCGAAAACTGCACGTGTCCCCCCACATCCCAGGTGAACCCTTTTTCATCGACATAACTCTTGGACAGCCCGCCGATGCGGTTTTCCTTTTCCAGAACAATGAAGTCGGTGATGCCTAATTCTTTCAGGCGGTAGGCGGCTCCTAAGCCCGTTGGCCCTGAGCCGATGATAACGTATTTATGGTGCATGAGATGAGTGGCTCTTCGCTCCGGAGAGGGAGTTTTGAGCATTGATTTTAGCGAAGAGAAAATCCCTGATTTGGCTGTGGAGGGTTTTTTTAGGCGGCTACCGGTTCTGGTTTTTTGAGTGCTTTCACCTTGCTGGCCAGGTCAAGGCGGAACTGCGCCAGCTCGCCGAAACTCTGAATGCATACCTTGAGCAGCTTCCACTTCAGAATCGACACCGTGCCCGTCAGGCGTTCTTTGTGCGTAATGGGTATGTCGAAGGTGTTGTAGGCTGCTTTTTTTGCCATCACGGCCAGAAATATATTGGGCGCAAAGGGCGTTGGGTCAGGTAGTTGCGCCAGCATTCTCCGCAGAAACGACCCCCGGATAAGTCGGAAGGGAATGTTGCTGTCCATGATGTAGGTGCCATAGATGAGGGCGATACTCAGGCGCAGAATCCGGGTTATCACCAGGCGCGCCAGTGCGTCGTAGCGTTCTTCGCGGTAGCCCAGCACAAATAGCGATTCATCTCGTTTCGCCCAGAGTTTGGCAAAATCTTCGGGAATAAACTGGTCGTCGCTGTCGGTTTGAAAGACATATTCCGAGTCGAGGGCCACGGCTTGTCGGTAGCCATTAACAACGGCGTTACCATGACCGCCGTTGGGCTGATGTACCACCACTAACTTGGGGTAACGGTCTTTGATCTGGTCGAGAATGGCACCGGTTTTATCGCGGGAGCCGTCGTTGACAACAATGAGTCGGGTATTTTCGGTGGGAAACTGACGGGTCAGTAAATCGGTCCACTGCTTAACAACAACGTCAATAACTTCTTCTTCGTTGTAAGCCGGCATTACGATTGACAGCAGGAGGCTCATGCAGGGTCTTTTAGTGGGTTGGTGATGGGTGGGCTGTGGGCCGTTCCCGATTGAAATGCTGATGGCTGTTGGCAGCCCGGTCGCAGTTTATCTAAAATCAATAAACACCGCAAATATAGGAAATTGTTTGCGGGCCATTGCCCGAACGCGTCATTACATTATTTAGTGGACAATAAGACGCGCTTTCTCAGCGGGATTTGTCACTGTCGCATATAACAGGAGGAGGTTACTGTCTGGGAGGTGTTTTCAATACGAGAACCGATCTTTCAGCTTGTTGGCGGGCCGTTCGATCAGGTACCACGAGAGGGTAGCCAGCGCAATGGTCAGGGCCAGATAAAAAGAGAATTGAAAAAAGTAGGAGCTGTGCAGAAAGGGCAGCACATCGGTGATCCGGCGCCAGGCCCGCACCGTGAAATGGGTGGGGGGGGTGTGGTAAAAGTTGAACACGAAATTATGGTATAGATATAACCCGTAACTAATGCGACCCATATACTGGCTCACGGGGTTTTCGAGCAGCCATTTCATGGGTCCGCCGAAGCCCAGCACGGCCCGGCCAATCAGAAAAAAGCCCACCACGGATGCCGCCAGCCGCTCCCACACATCGGCAATGACGTTGTGGTAGCCCCTCGGCGAGGTAAGGGCAACCTGGTTATTGAGCACAACGATGGCGACAAAACCCAGTATGCTCAGCCATACCCAGGCCGACGACTGGAAAACCCGCCTGAACCATTCGCGCTGGTAGAGCCAGCCATAGGCCATAATGGCCCCCAAACCAAAGGAGTCTAAGCAGGTGGGCATCGACACGTAGCCGATAAACCACGGTAGCCGGGCGCGGTAGAGGGCGTAGCGCATGGCCACGCTGCCCACAATCATGAGCACAGCCGTGATGGGTACAAACCGGCGCGGCACAAAAAACAGCAGCAGCGGCAGAAACATGTATACCTGCTCTTCAACCGCCAGCGACCACAAATGATCGACGGTGCCCATCCAGGTGTGGTAAATGGCCATGTAAATGTTGGTGCCGTAGAGGGCCAGCCAGGCAAATTTGGCCCGAACGGGCGGTTCATTCACCAAAGCCAGCACCAGCAGCGTCAGGTAGTAGGCAGGAAAAATCCGGATTGTCCGGCGCATATAAAACGTTTTCAGATAGGAAGATAAGCCGCCCCCGGGCTGGTCGGCGAGTTTGTCTTTGCTCGACAGCAGGATGCGCGTGATGAGAAAGCCGCTCAGGACAAAAAAGATGGTAACACCCAGCGCACCCAGCGGCACGCCTTCCACCCGCCCCACCATCCAATGATCGAAAAGTACTAAGGCGACCGCCAGAAACCGGACACCGTCTAACTGCCGGAGGTGGTTCAGGGCCGGGCGGGTGGTGGCGGTCGTTGGCGATGTAGTCAGCATGGTAATGGGCAGGGTCTGGTTAAAAAGCGTTTTTTTTGATCGCTGGCGCAAACATACGAAGAATGAATTACCAGTTCTTTTTTAGTGGCGCAGCCAACTGCCCCGCCGACGCAATGGTTTGGCCGGTGGCGTGCAGCGTTGATACCCCGCCGGGTGCAGCCGTCAGAATGAACAACTGATAAATACCAGCGTCGAGATCGATGGGTGCAATATTGGCCGTAAAACCGGCGGAGAACGGACTGGCGGGCCAGAATCGGGTTCGTGTGCTCAGGCGCTGGTTTTGCCGGGTCGGAAAAAGATAGACCCGTTTCGGCGACCGCAGCACCACAAACGACCGGCTGTCGCGCTGATCCTGAACGGCCAGCGTTGCCTGTTGAACGAGAAAACCGGCGGGTGTTGTCTCCACCGTTACCGGCACCGTGGGCAACTGTCCGGCACCGTACAAAACGGCCGGATGGGCATCGTAGAAGGCCGGAGCCGGATTCGTGTAGTGGTTAGTAACGGCATCCAGCCGACCAACGGGCTGGTTGGTACCATACGTCCAGTTAAACTGACTCGTCAGCATCCAGTGCCGCCACCAGATAGTTTCATCTAAAAACGCATTGAACGACAGCCAGGCCAGGAGCAAACCTCCTGCCGCACCCGCGCTGCCCACCCAGCGGCCGGCCCGTTTGGGTAACCGGCTCAGGCCATACACGTACAGCAACGCCAGCAGGGTCAAAGAGTATATTTTGTAGCGGCTGGTTATTATCAGGTCGAGTCCAAAGCCCGTGCGGGTCCAGGCCACAATGGCGGCCGTACCCAGCAGAAATACGGCACATCCCCAGAAAAAAAGAACCACCGGCGGGATGGCGGTAGCTGCGCCCGCCCGGACCGCACCGGCAAACCGGCGGCCCAACCCGAACTGGTGCTGTAGCGCATGGACGATACCGAACCCGCTGATCCACAGGCTCCAGCCCAGAACGCCGAGGGTAGCCAGCAGCATCAGCCCGCCAAGCCGGATGCTGGCCGACAGGGGAGACGTGGCTGAGAAGGCTTCGGCGGCTGCGCCTGTAAAAGCGAGCCAGCCCCTGAGCAGGTCGGTGAGCGAACCCCGGTCTGGCGGGTTGCCCGCCGGTTTCTCGAAACCCGTAAAATAAAGCGTACCGACGAAGGCCGCAGCGACTATCCACCCCAGCAGGAGCCGCGCCGGGCGATTGGCCACGCCCGCGCTGCGCAGCGGAGCAACAGGCATTTGCAGCAGCAACAGAACGAAACCAATGGGCCACACCAGCAGCCCGTTACCACTGGTGAGCGTGGCCAGCAGGGCCGTGGTTGCCGCCAGCATCCAGTTGTTTGAATAGATGAGCAGGTAGATCGTCAGCACCACCCAGAAAACGACGGAGAAGTTTTGCAGAGCCGCCATCCCCCAGAACATGTTTTCCCAGTGCGAGAGGTTGAACAGCAGCAGGGCCACCGGCAGGGCATAAACGAGCGGTTTTCCGGCCCGCACCAGCACGGTACCGAACACCCACAGCAACCCCACTAAGCTTAAATTGCCTACCACCATCAGGTGAACGTAGCTCAGCTTGCCAAACACCCAGTAGTCGAGCAGGGCAACAAGGCGGTCGTAGACAATGCGGTGCTCGTTATGCTGGCGGAAAAGCTGATAGACTTTCCCCGCAAAGGTTGTTTCCTGATCGGAATAATACAGGTAAGCCCGCAGGGCATGATCGTCCCATTTTGGCACGTTTACCGCGTAATACTGCCAGACCAGCGCAAACACTATTACCGGAATCGCCACCAGCAAGCCACCCGCTGCCGCCCTGATGGCACGGGGAGAAACCCACCGGGGTGGCTGACTAACGGATTGGGCAGGTGTGGGCGTGAGGGCGGGCAAGGTAAAACAGAGCGGGGCTTAATTGGTGAATGTGGCTAACAGGCGGGCAATGTTGGCCGGGTCCAGACCGGATAATTGCTGGTGGTATTTCTGATCGCCATACAACCCGTTGGGATAGCCCTGCGCCGAGAGGCTCACAAAATGACTCGGTACGGCTCCGTAGGTCAGCAGTTGCACCGACAGTTGCTGCGCCAGCCCACCAATGGACACGTGCTCTTCAACCACCAATAGCGGCTTGCCGGCCCAGCGGTGGGCCAGGTCGGCGGGCAGGTGCAGGGGCAGGTTCGTAGCCGTGTAGACATCAAACTGACCCGTCAGCAACCCATCCTGCAATGCCGTTAGCACGTTGGCCGCTACCGGACCCAGGGCAACCACCGTACCGAGGGGGGCTTCAGGGCGAACGATGTGTTTGAAAGTGCCAAAGGTTTCGGACCCGTCGGGTGTATTGGGTCCCGCTCCCAAGCGCAGGTAGGCCGGACCGGCTTCGGCCACGATCTGGTCGAGCATGGGATCTACCTCGTCGGCGAAGGCAGGAATATAGGTATTCACGTTTTGCAGGCTGCTCAGGCAGGCCAGGTCTTCAATGGCGTGGTGAGAGCTGCCCATGATGCCATAACCGTAGCCCCCGCCGTTGCCGACCAGAAACACCGGCATTTTATGCAGGCAAACATCGTTGCGAAACTGTTCTAAGCACCGATATACCGCAAATGGCGCAATGCTGTAGCAAAACACTTTGTAGCCCCGGTAGGCCATGCCGGCCGCCATGCCAACCATATTTTGCTCGGCCACACCCGCGTTAATAAAGCGCGGTCCCAGGGCCTCCACCACGTTTTCGAGGGCGTTGTAGCCCAGGTCGCCGGTGATGAACACGATCTTGTCATCCTGTCGCGCAAGCCGCTCGATGGCAGCAGCAAATTGGTTTCTCATAACGTGTAGTTGATGCCATTTACCGCTATTGGTAAAGGAGAAAGATTGTGTCAGGTTTAATTTCCAGGTAAAATGAACCTTCTGTGTCCAGTTGACGGATGAGTGGCAAACGATGATCCGGCCAGTATCTGATTCACACGAATCGATTCGGCTCCCTGATTTGCCAAAAATTTGGATAAGCAAATCGGTATGTGGACATCGCAGATAAATTTCATCAGGCTGCGGCCGGTAGTTGACCTGACAGAACAATGCGGGCGTAGTTCAGCGCGGCAATGATGTCTTCGCGTTCCAGTTCGGGATGGTCGTTGGTGATGTCGGCTACAGTCATCCCGGCTCCCGGCAAATCAAGTATGACCTCAACGGGCCAGCGCATTCCGAGAATGCACGGTTTACCATGACAAATGGCCGGGTCGACGGTGATGCGATTTAGAAGAGTCATTCCATTGCAGAGTTTATAGCTAAAACAACCCGAGTATTTTATTCCATGAAATCATTGAGGCTGGTAAGGTATGCGTTGGTGCGAATTTCAAGCCAGTCCGCATCGTCGACATCCCGATTGAACAATGCCAGAAGTTCCAGTTGAGTCTGGGTTAATGATTGCTTTAAGGAGTTCATCCCCCAGTTGGTTCATTGCCCCAAAGTTACTCTTTTGCTGCTCCACTCAAATGCTGATCACTTCTTCAACAGGACCGTGTAGCCCCAGATGGTATTGAACTGGAAGTCGATCAGCCAGCGGAGACAAAATAAGACTTTGCCTTTAAAGCCAGTGGGAGCTGCGTGAGAAGGCGGACGAAAGCGTTCCTGGGTTGTCATACCGAATTATTAAATCACTTACTGTTTCGCTGCGCCACCAGCGTGCTTATTTCAGCGGCCGTTTTATAAACCCGGTCTCCTTTGCGAACCAGCGTACGGATGAATTTCGGGCGTTTTTTTGTTTCCTCAAAAATCTTGCTGATATATTCACCCAGAAACGAAATGCCCAGCAGGTTGATGCCGCCGAAAAACATGACCAGCACAATAACCGTCGACATGCCGTGCGGGGTTTCGGGGTCGAAATCAATCAGTTCCGAGATAATTTGCCAGAGAATACCCAGCATCGACAGGCCTGTGAGCATAAAACCGGCGTAGGTCATCAGCTCCAGCGGGGCAAAGCTAAACGAGAAAATGGCTTTTTTGGCCCACCCGATATTTTTGGTCCAGTTGTTGGTTGAAACGCCGAACATGCGCTCCGGCCTGACATAGTCGACACCCGTTTGTTTGAAGCCGACCCACGCCCGCAACCCGCGCAGAAACTGCTCGGTCTCGGGCAGGGCCACCAGCTCGCGCACTACCTTGCGGTCGATGATGGAGAAGTCGCCCGCGTCGACCGGGATGTTAATATAAGCGGTGCGTTTGAACAGCCGGTAGAACTGTTTATAGAAAAAATGAACGTGCGGGGCCATTTCGCGCTGCACCCGAACGCCGTAGACAACATCGAAACCCTGCTGCCACTTCTCAAAAAACTTCGGAATCACCTCGGGCGGGTCCTGCAAATCGCCGTCCATGAGCACCACCGCGTCGCCGGTGGCAATTTCCATCCCGCTCAAAAACGCCGACTGCGACCCGAAATTCCGCGAGTGTTTGATCACGATCACGTTGGGGTCTTTGGCACAGATGGCGTTCAGCACGTCGTCGGTATCGTCGGGCGAGTTGTCGTTGACGAAAATAATTTCGTAGCGTACCTTGATCTGGTTGAACATGGCCACCAACCGCTCATACATATACGGAATGGCCTGCGCGTCTTTGTAACAGGCAATAATGGGCGAAATGACGGGATTCAGGGTCGGCGTTTTAAAAGCGGGGATCACCCGGCCTTCGTAGTCGTGGGTCTGTTGCCAGTCGGCGGTTTGGCGCAGGCCATCGGCCAGGCTCGTGGTGGCGGTCCAGCCCAGATCGGTTTCGGCGGCCGCAGGGTCGCCATACCAGTCGGAGAGGTCCCAGTCGCGGTTGCCCATGCTGCCCCAAACGGGTTCCTGCGCCAGCCCAAACGTTTGGCGGGCCTCCTCAACCAGCTCGCGCATGGTGGTTTTTTTGCCCGTGGCAATGTTGTAGGAGCGGCCCCGAATCTGGGGGTTCACCCGCAGGGCAGCCTGCACGAAAGCCCCCACGCAATCATCGACGTAAACAAAGTCGCGACTGATGTCGGGCGAGACAAGGGGAGGTAACTGTCCTTTCAGATTTTCTTCCACCAGCCGGGGAATAAGCCGGTCGGGTTCTTCCCAGCCGCCATAGATCGAGTAAAGCCGCAGGTTCAGCGTGTTGAGCTTATGAACCCGGGCGTAATATTCCAGCGTATAAGCCGCCGACACCTTCGAGACGGCGTAGTGGCTGTTGGGTTCTAAGCGGTCGATTTCCTGGGGAGCCGTGCAGTTGAAGCCATATTCCGAACTACTGCCGGCGTGGATATAGACCATGTCGGGGGTGCAGTTTTCGAGAATATTAACCGTGCCGAGTACGTTCGTTTCGTAGGTCAGCCCCACGTTTTTCTGCTTGCTGTAGGCCCCGTAGGCCGCCAGGTTAAAAACGGTTTTGGGCTTGATCCGGTCGAAGACATCCGCCACGGAGGTGCTGGACAGAATATCGCAGTGAACGATGGTTTCGGCGGGCGCATCGAGGAGTTTCAGCCGCCACGCTTTGGTGGCATCATGGGTGAGGGCATACACATCGGCCACCCCACGCTGTTGCCTGACGCGGAAAAGCTGTT
>JAYVAP010000535.1:0-4287 GCA_043750915.1 Spirosoma sp.
AAACAGCGCATTATGTTCCGAAACTATCTCAAAATCGCCTTCCGAACGCTCTGGAAAAACCGGACGCATACGGGCATAAACATCATCGGCCTGAGTGTGGCTTTTGGCACGTGTGTGCTGCTGTTTCTGACCGTAGCGTTTGAACTCAGCTACGACCGTTTCCATACCGACCGCGACCGCATTTTCCGGCTCAACTTTCTGGAGGCCAACCGCGACGGTACGCCCAACCGCAGCACGGCGATGCCGTTTCCTATTATGCCCGCTTTAAAAGCCGAATTTCCCGAAATTGAGGGCGTATCGCGCATCTTCCACAGCGGGATGAGCGTTCGGCGCAACGGGCAGACATACGGCAAGGATGTCAGGCTGGTAGATGCTGATTTCTTGCCCATGTTTACCTTCCCGATGCACAAAGGCAATGTAAAAACGGCATTGAACGGCCTGAACGACGTGGTCATCAGTGCAAACATGGCGAAGGCCGTTTTCGGCAGCGAAGACCCCGTTGGCAAACCCCTGCAACTACGCCTGAACGATGCCTGGCAGGCGTTTACCGTAACAGGTGTCATCAGCGACTTCCCTGATAACTCGACGCTCAATTATGACGCGCTTATCCGCAGCGAAAACGCGGGTGATTATCAGGATTACAAAACCAAATGGGACCACGGCAGCCACGACGTATACGTCAAACTAAAACCCGGTACCGACCAGCAAACCCTGCAACGGCGCACACAGGCTTTCATGGATAAGTACTCCGCCAAAGACAACAAAGAATAGCACCAACAGGGATACCCGAAAAACACGCTCGGCTACCAGAAGAGCCTGCTGCTGCAACCCCTGACGGATGTGCATTTTGATACCGAAACGGCTGGCGGACAGGGCATCAGCCGAACGTATGTCTATACGCTGCTTTTGGTGGGGCTGTTTATTCTGGCCGTTGCCTGCATCAACTTCATCAATCTCACTATTGCGCAGTCGTTGTCGCGGTCGCGGGAGGTGGGCGTTCGTAAGTCGCTGGGTGCGCAGCGGGGGCAGTTGTTCGGGCAAATCTGGGGCGAAACGCTGCTGCTGTGTCTGGTAGCTTTACTGATTGGTTTGGGGCTGGCCTACCTGACGCTACCCACCTTTAACAAGCTGTTCAGGAGTCATCTGGCCCTCGGCAATTATCTTCAGCCGGGTCCGCTGCTGGTAACGGGCGTTGGTTTTCTCTTTATTACGCTGATAGCGGGGGGGTATCCATCGTGGTTTATCACGCGCTTCAACGCGGTGGACGTATTGCGCGGAACCGTCAGGCTGAGCCGACCGGGGCTGCTACGTAACGCGCTCATCGTCTCGCAGTTCGCCATTGCCTGTCTGCTCATCATCTGTACGTTGATTGTGCGGCAGCAGATTACGTACCTGCAACAAAAACCGATGGGCATGGACAAGGAGCAGGTCATCAGCGTTCCGGTGGGCAGCGAGCTAAACGGCAGCGATGCCCTGAAAACCATGCGCGACCGGCTGGCCAATCAGCCCGACATCAGTGCTGTGTCGGGTACGGGCGTGAACATCGGCGCGGGGCTGGACGGTAGTTCGAGCCGGAGTATGTACGGGTTCAACTACGGCAAGCGCGATGTTACCTGCGACTGGCTGCGGGTGGATACCGACTACCTGAAAACGATGGGTATCAAGCTACTTCAGGGCCGCGATTTCAGTCCCGAATTTGGTGCCGATTCCAGTTCGTCGGTACTCATTACGCAAAGCATGGCAAAGGCCCTGGGCGAGATAAATCCGGTAGGCAAGTTCATCAAGCCCGATAGCAAGCAGTTTCAGGTTGTAGGGGTCATATCAGACTTCAATCTCTACTCGCTCCATCAGCAGGCCGAACCCATTACCCTCCAAATGGAGTCGGGTAGCCCCATCCGGTATATTCTGGTCCGGGTGAACCCACAAAATCTGACCGGGGCTATGGAAACCATCAAAACTGCCTGGCAAGGAATGGCACCGAAGCAGGAGTTTCGGGGATCGTTTCTGGACGAAAACACCGACCGCTGGTATCGGCAAGAGCAACGGTTGGCCACCATTTTCTCGTCGGCGGCTGGCATTGCCATTTTGTTATCCTGTCTTGGCCTGTTCGCCATCGCCTTGATATCCATTCAGCAGCGCACCAAAGAAATCGGGGTGCGTAAAGTGCTCGGTGCCAGCGTAATGAGCATCGTGGCCCTGCTCTCCAAAGACTTTTTGAAACTCGTCCTGATTGCCATCGTGATTGCCAGCCCGCTGGCATGGTGGGCCATGAATCGCTGGTTGCAGGACGTCGCCTACAAAATTGATATTGAATGGTGGGTGTTTGCGCTGGCGGGTTTGCTGGCGGTGGGTATTGCGCTTTTGACGGTGAGTTTCCAGAGTGTGCGGGCCGCCCTGATGAACCCGGTGAAATCGCTACGGTCTGAATAAAAAACTGTCCGAATCCGGGCACTATATGTCCGTATTCGGACACGCATCAACCATGAAAACTGCGTTGGTTGGCTATGAACGGCGTTTTTGGGTCGTGGCATGGAAATTGAGCCGATGAGGGTGATGAACTAATTAGCCCAGCCGACCCGCAGGGACGGCACTACGCGTATGATCCAATCCTACCTCAAAATCGCCTGGCGCAACCTGCGCAAAAACCGGGTTTTCAGCAGTGTCAACATTGCCGGACTGGCGCTGGGCATCGCGGCTTTTTTGCTCATTCTGGAGTATGTTAGCTTCGAGCGCAGCTACAACCAGTTTCATCAGAAGCTGCCGAACCTGTACCGGGTACTGCTAACCGACAAAGGCGGACAATCTGTTGAGTCAGTGATGCCCGGTATGGCTCCCGCCCTAAAAACCGGGGTAGGCGAAATCCGCAATTACTGCCGGGTTGCCGCCGGGATTGGCGGGGGCATTGTCACCACGGCCGACGGCTCCAGAACGTTGCGCTCGTTCCGGGAAGAGAACGTTGTGCTGACCGACGGTAGTTTTTTCGATCTGTTTTCGTTTCCATTGCTAACAGGCCAGTCCGCGCAGCTCACCCAGCCCAACACGGTGGCCCTGTCAGAAACATCGGCCCGCAAATACTTTGGCCACAAACCCGCCGTGGGAAAGGTGCTCACGCTGAACAACCAGTTTGGTAAAACGCCCTATACCGTTGTGGCGGTCTACGCCAACATGCCGGCGCACTCCGACATCCGGGCCGACATGGTTTTTTCGCTGGCTACCCTAAATAACCCCGCCAACCTGAATGGCAATGGCTGGGCCGATCCGAAGGGATTGGAAACCAATTATCTGCAAACCTACCTGCAACTCGATGAGGCCGCCAGCATACCGTTGCTGGAAGAGAAACTAACCCGGCTGATGGGGCAGAAAAGCCCGCGCTTTGCCGATATAAAAGCCAGTATTCATTTACAGCCGCTGGGTCAGGTTCACCTCGCCGATAGCTTAGCCAACACCTACCCGACATCGGGAAAACTCAGTTTCGTTTACCTCATTGGCGGTGTGGCGCTGCTGATTCTGCTCATTGCGTGGTTCAACTACGTAAACCTATCCACCGTGGCATCGCTGAAGCGGTCGAAGGAAGTGGGTATCCGGAAGGTGGCGGGGGCCACGCGCCAGGCCCTGATCGGGCAGTTTCTGGGCGAGTCGCTGTTGCTCAACCTGTTGGGTCTGGGGCTGGGGTTAATCCTGCTGAGCTTGCTACAAAAACCCTTTAACGACCTGATTGGCAAGGAATTGTCGCTGGGTGTTCTGCTGTCGGGCAATGTGTGGATAGCCGGTCTGGCGTTCCTGCTGACGGGTGCACTGGCTTCGGGGGGCTACACGGCCTTCGCCCTGTCGGGCATGTCGCCAATTAGTACGCTCAAGGGCGGTCATGCGGCTGTGGGCGGGCGGGGGCGGTTTCGCTGGCTGGCGGGGGGCGGTGCCCTGCGGCAGTCGCTGGTGGTGTTTCAGTTTGTTGTGTCCATTGCGCTGATGGTGTCAACGGCCGTGCTCTACCGGCAGTTGCAGTTTATGCAGCATCAGGTGCTGGGCGTTACCACAGCGCAGGTGCTGGTGATCCGGGGGGCAGAAATAGACAAGGATGCCACGTTCAAACAGCGGTCGTCGGCTTTCCGAAACGAGCTGGCGGGGCAGTCGTTTGTGCAGCGCGTTTCGCTCACCGGCACCGTACCGGGGCAGTATTACAGCTTTGCCACGAGCGGCATTGTCAAACAGCGCAACGCCCGGCCCGACGACGATAAAACAAACTACAACATCGCCATTGTCGACGATCAGTATATGCCGGCGTTTGGT
>JAYVAP010000536.1:0-6361 GCA_043750915.1 Spirosoma sp.
CCGAGTAACCGCCAACCAGGACATAACGGACCTTGCTTTGCCATAACGCAACCAGGAAATCCTGAAAATCGGAATTAAACAGATTTGCCATTGCTCAACCGTGTTTTCTGAATGAGAAAGCGGTTCGGTCCAATCGCGGTGGATTGTTCAGGTCGAAACCATACGCTATGCTATTCAGGTACATAGCTCTCTGTAGGCGCTCGGTAAAGGTCAGCGCCTGGCAATGGGCATGGTATTGCTCCGCCTGCTGGTGCGTACCAGCATGGAAAGCAGTTCGGTCCAATCGGAATGACATAGTCATTAAACAAGATTATTGCATAGTTAACTATAGTTCACAAACAATCCACATCAATCACGATGCTAACCTGCCGCAACCCTTTATCAGTCAGAATATCGTTGATGCGATCCCGAATGTAGGCTTTCACCGCTTTGATATTGACCTTGTCGCGCTCAATTTTGACCAGAATAGCGAACAAAAACAGGTTTCGGATTCGCTCCACTAATGGCTGCTCCGGCCCAAGCACGCGGCTGCTGCCCAGCGCATCGGTGAGTTCGGCGGCAAGGCGCTCAGCGGCCTGCTGACTCATGGACTTGTCGGGATGGCGAACGGTTAGTTTGATAAGCCGCGAAAAAGGCGGGTAGTTGAAATTCTGCCGCTCCTGAATCTCTTCCTCATACAAGCCCTTGTAATCGTTCTGAATGATTTTCTGCAGAATCGTCTGCTGCGGGTTATTCGTCTGAATCAACACCGTACCCTGCCGCCCGGCGCGTCGGCCCGCCCGCCCGCTCACCTGCGTAATGAGCTGAAATGACCGCTCCGTGGCCCGGAAATCGGGAAAGTGAATAAGCCGGTCAGCATCGAAAATACCGACCAAGCTAACGTTATCGAAGTCTAAGCCCTTGGTAATCATCTGAGTTCCCACCAGCACGTCGACCGCGCCCCCTTCAAATTCCTGAATAATTTGCTGATACGCATTTTTGGCGCGGGTCGTGTCCAGGTCCATCCGCAGCACCTTCGAGTTGGGAAAAATGATCTGTAGCTGGTCTTCCAATTTTTCGGTCCCGAAGCCAATGGTGCGTACTTTGGTGGAGCCGCAAGTCGGGCAGGTTCGGGGCACTTCTTCTTTGTGGCCACAGTAGTGGCAGCGCAGTTCGGCATCGCGCTGGTGGTAGGTCAAACTCACGGCGCAGTTGGGGCACTCGGCGGTCCAGTCGCAGTCTTCGCATTGCATGTAGGGCGAATAGCCCCGTCGGTTCTGAAACAAAATGCTTTGCTGCTTCCGGGCCATGTTCATCTCTAAAGCCGTGAGCAGGGCCGACGAAAACTCGCTTTTCATGGTCTTCTGCCGCTTTTCCAGCTTCGTATCGACCAGTAGAATGGTGGGCAGGGTGGCATCGCCAAATCGTTTGAACAGCTCCACTAAGCCGTATCGTCCCTGTTTGGCCTGATAATACGTTTCGAGGGCGGGCGTGGCCGATCCCAGCAGGACTTTGGCCTGCTGCCAGTGGGCCAGCATGATGGCCACATCGCGGGCGTGGTAGCGCGGGGCAGGATCGTGCTGTTTGTAGCTGGTTTCGTGCTCTTCGTCCACAATAATTAACCCCAGATTATCAAACGGCAAAAACACCGACGACCGAACGCCCACCACAAACTGAAACTGCCCCGACACAATGCCTTTCCAGACCTCCACGCGCTCGTTATCGGAAAACTTGGAGTGATAAATGCCCATTTTATCGCCAAACACCCGCTGAAGCCGAACCACGATCTGCGTGGTGAGGGCAATTTCGGGCAGCAGATACAGCACCTGCGAACCACTGCCAAGGGCCTGCTGAATGAGATCGATATAGACTTCGGTTTTGCCACTGCCGGTAATTCCGTGCAGCAACACAACGTTCTGCTGCTCAAACTGAGCCATGATCTGCCGGGAGGCTTCCTGCTGGGCATCGGTTAGTTTGATGGTTGCCTGCGGGAGGTCGTTGTCGGAAAAACGCGGCTGGATAATCTCGAAAGTTTCGAAAACGGCGTTTTTAATGAGCGTCGTCAGCGACGACTGCGATACTGTATCGTCCTGATTCAAAATGGCTTTGTCTAATCCTTTCTGATTCAGCGCGGGGTTCAGCTGCACCGGAATATGGCTCAGGTAGCGCATGACCACCTCCTGCTGTTTGGGCAGTTTTTCGAGTCGGTTGAGCAGCACCAGCAACTGCTCTTTTTCTTCGTAGGTGCGGTTCAACCGAACTTTGCGCACCATTTTAGGGACGTACTTTTCGCGCACTTCCTCAAAAACGATGATTGCTTTTTTAGCCACCAGCGATTTGATCAGGGCGGGCACGCTCACGCCAGCCCCCGCCAGCCGGGCCAGTTCGTCGTAGGACAGGGCGGGCTGTTTTTTCAGTTCATTGAACAGGCCGCTTTCTACGTCGGTGAGCAGTTCGGGGTAGTCGAAATCGGGGTTGACCTGTACTTTCGACTGGCTCGAAATTTTTAGTCCCGATGGCAGGGCAATGTTCATCACGTCGCCCACGCAGCACATGTAATAGTCGGCCATCCACCGAAACAGTTCGAGCTGATAGCCCGTCACGAGTGGGTATTCGTCCAGCACCTCGGTCACGTAACGGGCTTGGTAGCCAGCGGGTGGCGAATTGTGCAGCCGGGCCACAATGGCCGTGTAGACACGTCCGTTGTTTTTGCCGAACGGAACAATGACCCGGGCACCAATTTTGAGCACCTCGGCCATTTCGCGCGGCACCCGGTAGGTGAACAGCTTAGGGACGGGAATGGGCAAAATCAGGTCGGCGAAGAAAGTGATTTCTTCGGCTTCTATGGTTGAAAAGAGCGGGTAGGTCTGGTTCTCCACAAAATAGTGCTGGCGGTATTGTGAGTAAAGATACAACTATTGGCCGTTGGAAAGCCGCCGGAGAGACCGCTAAAAAGCAATTGCCCACGCAACCTTTGCCGGCTTTTCGGATGTTAAAGCATTGCCCCCAACCCCAAAGGGGCCTGTTTTTTATATGCAACCATTCGACGTTATTATCGTTGGCGGTGGGCCCTGCGGGCTGGCAGCCGGCATCGAAGCCGCCAAAGCGGGGCTAACGCACCTGATCCTGGACATGGGCAGCCTGACCGAATCCATCCGGCAATATCCGCGCCGGATGCGCTTTTTTTCTACCGCCGAGAACATAGAAATCGGGGGTTTGCCGTTTCCCATTTCGGGTGTCAAAGCCGGTCGTGACGAAGCCCTTCAGTATTACCGCAAAGCAGCCGCGTATTACCACCTCAACTTCAAGCTGTTTCAGGAAGTCTGGGACGTGGCAAAAAACGGCGACCTGTTCACCGTGTCAACCAAAGCTGGCGACCACTATCAGGCCCGGAAGGTGATTATGGCCACGGGCTACTTCACCCACCCGCGCTGGCTGGGTATTCCCGGAGAAAGCCAGCCCCACGTTTCGCACTACTACGACGAACCGTTTAAGTATTCTTTTACAAATGTCGTTATCATTGGTGCGTCGAACTCGGCGGTCGAAGCGGCACTGGAACTCTACCGCCACGACGTGAACATCACGGTTGTTCATCGGGGCGATGATTTTCGCAGCACGGTGAAGTACTGGCTGGTACCCGACGTGAAAAACCGGGTGAAAGAAGGCAAAATAAAGACCGTCTTCGATTCGGTGGTGACGCAGATCGACGAGAAATCGGTGACCATCAATAACCTCAAAACGGGTCAGGAAACCCAGCTTCCCGCCGATTTTGTTCTGGTCCTGACGGGCTACGTACCCGATGCGGCCCTGCTTAGGCGGTGCGGCATCCGGCTAAATCCCATCACGCAGGTGCCGGTGTATGACAAAGAAACGTTTGAAACCAACGTGCCGGGTTTGTATGTTTGCGGCACGGTGCTGGCGGGCATCTACACCGAAAAGGTATTTATCGAAAACGGCCGCGAGCACGCGCAATCCATCATTGACCACATCATGGGCCGGTCCATCCACAAAGTGGCCGACCTCATTGAGCGAATCTAATCCTTACTATGGACGAATTTATGCAGGAAGCCATCCGGCAGGCGCAAAAAAGCCGACGCGAAGGTGGTATTCCTATCGGCTCCGCATTGGTGAAACAGGGCCGATTGGTGGCCTCGGGCCATAACAAACGCGTGCAGGAAGACAACCCGATTCTGCACGGCGAAATGGACTGCCTTAACAACGCCGGGCGCATTGGCTCCTTCCGCGACACGGTTATTTACTCCACCCTGATGCCCTGCTACATGTGTGCCGGGACCATTGTTCAGTTCAAAATACCCAAAGTGATCGTGGGTGAATCGCGGACGTTTGCCGGGGCGCGGGCATTTATGGAACAGCACGGCGTAGAAGTGATTGACCTCGACCTGCCCGAATGCGTGGCGATGATGAATGCGTTCATCGCCGAAAAACCAGCCCTCTGGCACGAGGATATTGGCGAACTGTAGCTATCCCTGGCACTGACATACAGAAAGTCTGCCTGTTTGCCTTCCAAAAAGGCAGACTCGTGAATTGGGGTCGTTCGCTTTTATTTGTTCAGGGCAGTGCCTATATTTCCGGTCGTATTGGCACCGTAACCGGCTGACCGTGTGGGTATCTACCGAATATTTTTGCTGGCCGTAGCCTGTTTGCCGTTGATGGCACCGGGCGCAGTTGCGCAACGGGCGGTTGTTTGGCAGGAGCGGCCGGGTACCTGGACGCTGAACGCGGGCATTGGTCCGTCGCGCTACCTCGGCGACCTGAACGAACGCTTCAGCCCGGCCAACCTGCAACTGGGTGCAGCCCTGAGTGTGGCCGTAGCCTACCGCCTGATGGATCAGCTTTCGCTGCGGGGCGACGCGGCAGTTTGCTTTATCCGGGGCACCCACCAGAACACCTACCTGGCCTATAATAACCTGTCGTTTCATAGCCTGAACCCCGATTTATCGGTGGGCATTCAAGTCGATTTCTGGTCGTCTCAAAACAGAAACCGGGTTATCATTCCCTACGCATTGGCTGGTGTGGGGCTGACCTACCTGACCCCGAAAGCGCATTATAAAGGCACCACTTACAGCCTGGCACCACTGCAAACCGAAGGTGTAGTATATAATCGGCTGCCACTGTTGTTTCGCTACGGCATTGGCATACCGCTGTTCAGGTCCGACCGGCTTAAAGGGGTTATCGAAGGCGTTTATAGCCATGTGCAAAGCGACTACCTCGACGATGTGAGCACGACCTATCCCGACCGCAGCGGTATGCCCGCTCTGGCGGCTTCGCTCTCCGACCGGGCACCCGAAATCAGTATGCCCGCCAATCCTGCCGGTGCGCAGCGCGGTAACCCCGGCCGGAGCGATGGCTACCTGACCCTAACGGCCCGGTTGGTGCTCATTATCAGCACCAACCGCCAGCGTGCTTATCAGCGGATGTTCGGCCGTTAGGGTTTTGGCCGCCTTTGCCTTATTTTTGGGGGGTACAACCGGGCGAACGGTCGCCTGACAACCGAATGAGTCCAGCTACCTTCCTCAACGCGCTCCAGCACCACCTTCAGCAGACCCAGTTTGGCGGGCACCCACCCGAACTCTACGACCCGATTCGGTACATCATGAACCTCGGTGGCAAGCGAATACGCCCGCTGATGACCCTGATGGCGGCCTATCTCTTCACCGACGATTGGCAAAAAGCCATCGACCCCGCCCTTGGGGTAGAGGTATTCCATAATTTTACCCTTATGCACGACGACATTATGGATCAGGCACCGCTGCGCCGGAACCAGCCAACGGTGCATGAGAAATGGAATCAGAATATCGCCATCCTGTCGGGCGATGTGATGCTGGTAAATGCCTATGAGTTGCTGTTGCGGGTCGATGCCGACAAGCTAAAACCCGTGCTGACCCGCTTCAGCCGGACGGCCGCTGAGGTGTGCGAAGGCCAGCAGTTAGACATGAATTTTGAAACGCGCTGGGACGTAACCGAGGCCGAATATATTGAGATGATCCGCCTGAAAACGTCTGTTTTGCTGGGCTACGCGCTCGAACTGGGCGGGTTGATTGCCGGTGCCGATGCCGAAACAACGCGCCACCTCTACGAGGGCGGCATGAACATTGGCATTGGATTTCAGCTGAAAGACGACCTGCTTGATGTGTATGGCGATCCGGCCAAATTTGGCAAGCAGGTGGGGGGCGACATTCTGGCCAACAAAAAGACGTTCCTGCTCATCGAAGCCCTCGAACAAGCTACGGGTTCGGTTCGGGAGGAGCTGACCGGCTGGCTAACAAAACCTGCTACCGACAAGGCCGAAAAAGTGCAGGCTGTTACGGCTATCTACAAACAACTCCGCATCCGTGAGATTACCGAAGCCCGCATCAACCTA
>JAYVAP010000537.1:0-2539 GCA_043750915.1 Spirosoma sp.
GACCGCAGCCGAAACGCCTGACCCGACCCGTTTTGCGGAGGTTGCGACTCAATCAGCACGGCCGCTGAACCATCGGCAAAAAGCGCGTTGGAAAGCAGGTGATCCGTTTCGGCTTTTTTCTGAAAGTGAATCGTGCAGAGTTCAACGCACACGACCAGCACTTTGGCTCCGGCATCGGCCCGGACAATGGCATCGGCGGTTTTAAGGCCGTTGAACGCGCCATAGCAACCCATGAAATTGATGGCTAACCGCTGCGTGGTCGTGGGTAGGCCGAGGGCTTCAATAATTTCGATGTCTGGCCCCGGCGCATACAAACCTGTGCAGCTCACCGTGATGAGGTGGGTGATGGTTTGCGGGTCGAAATCGGGATAGCTGGCAAAGCAGTCGTGAATGGCTTTCAGGGCCAGGGGCACGGCTTCCTGCCGGTAAACGCCCATCCGTTGGCTCACCGTTGGAAAGGGCTCCATGCCGGGCGAGTTGGTATAAAAGGTAAACTCTTCCTTTGGCCCCACATAATCGGCCAGCACGGTATGCCGCCGGTCAATGCGGGTGTGCCGGTAAAGGGCCATTAGCCGCCGGCTATCGCGCTCATCGAGTTGAAGCACATCGGCCATGAATTCGGCGGCCTTCTGCTGGGTCGACGAGTAGGCGGGCACAGCGGTGCCGATGCCGGTAATGTAAGCACTGGGTTGTTGTTTCATCGAGTGGGTATGGTGCCAGAGCCGGACAGACACTGCTGCGTGAAGGGCTGGATACGATATATAACTGTGCCCCGAAGCGAAAGTTATGCATTTAACGCAAATATGGCTGCTTTATGCCACTGTTGCGTCTGCGATGCGGGTTTGTCTGTTTTTTTGGGGAACAGCGCATTTTCTAAGCGGTTCATAATCAATATTTAGCGACATAACAGGCACCATTTAAAAAAAATTTCCGGATCAGGACTTGACAAAGGCTGAAAACGCCTTACCTTTGCAAAACCAAATCGCCTGAACAACGGCGAACCGGTAGTCGCCGTGGCGGTTAATGCAAAATGCGAAAGTAGCTCAGCTGGTAGAGCGCGACCTTGCCAAGGTCGAGGTCGCGGGTTCGAACCCCGTCTTTCGCTCCACGAAAAAAAGCACCGAACAGCGGTGCTTTTTTCGTAAATGCCGGGATGGTGGAATCGGTAGACACGCCGGACTTAAAATCCTGTGGGCCACAAGCCCGTGCGGGTTCGACTCCCGCTCCTGGTACAACCCCTAAAAGCCTTGCCGTCTGGTGAGGCTTTTTTTGTTTATGCAAAACGTGTCAAATAATCCCGAAAATTGACATGAATGCGTAATAGAATTGATAGTGCCCGGTAAGTAGTCAAGTTATCTTGTTGACTGTCAGAGTCTTTCTGTTACGCAAATTCTGTCAAATAAGGTAATACTTATCTACGTTGGTTGTAATGCAAACGGCAGGCCTGTCAGTAGGCCCCGCTAATCGTTGTATATTTGTGGGTGTTCCAGCAAGCCCGCCAGCGAAGAATTTTACCCTTTCGATACCATGTTGCGCCTGACCCCTACATTGCCTTTCGCCAGCCTGCGGCCCAGTTTCGAGGGCGATCTGTATTTCAACGAATCGCCCGAACACACCGCCCAGCGGGTGCTCTATGCCACCGACGCGTCGGTATATCAGGAGATGCCCATTGCCGTGGCGATTCCCAGGTCCGTTGCCGACATCAAACGTCTGTTACGGTTTGCCAAACAGCACCGCCATTCGGGTGCGGCCGTCGGGCTGATTCCCCGTGCGGCCGGCACCTCGCTGGCCGGTCAGGTTGTCGGTAGCGGCATTGTGGTGGACATATCTAAACATTTTGGGCAGATTCTGGAAGTTGACGTGCCCAATCGCTGGGTGCGGGTGCAGCCGGGCGTTATCCGCGACGACCTGAATGCGTTTCTGAAACCGCACGGCCTGCTGTTTGGCCCCGAAACCAGCACCGCCAGCCGGGCCATGATTGGTGGCATGATTGGCAACAACTCCTGCGGCCTGCACTCCATCATCTGGGGCACCACCCGCGATCACCTGCTGGCGGTACGGGCGGTGCTCAGCGATGGGGCCGAGGTTTTGTTTGGGTCGCTCTCCCGCCCGGAGTTCGAGGCCAAATGCCGGGGCGAAAACGTGGTTAGCCCGCTCGAACAGCGGCTGTACGTTCAGTTTCGCGACTGGTTTTCCGGCGAAACCATCCGGCAGCAAATTCGCGCGGGCTATCCTAAACCAACCGTTACGCGCCGGAATACGGGCTACGCGCTGGATGCGCTGGTCGATTTTTTCTCAGAAACGGTCGGTGGGGGTTGTTTCAACTTCGCCCGGCTCATTGCGGGGTCGGAGGGGACGCTTTGCTTTATCACCGAAGCCAAACTGAACCTGCTGCCGTTGCCGCCCGCCGAAACAGCTTTGGTGTGCGCGCACTTCGGCACCATCCGCCAATCGCTCGAAGCGAACTTAGTTGCCCTCGACCACGGCTGTTCGGCCTCAGAATTAGTGGACGATTATATTCTGGAGCTGACCAAAACAA
>JAYVAP010000538.1:0-2574 GCA_043750915.1 Spirosoma sp.
ACGGGTCGGAGCGAGAATTTAAGGTTGAGCTGCGCAACCGGAACGGTGGCCGCGAGATCATAAAAAAAGCGGATGTTGTTGCCGCCAGTGCGTCGCTGAATACGCTGGGCGCCGAATTTAACGAACTCAGTGCCCAGGAAGCCAAACAGTTAGGCGTGAGCGGGGGCGTTCGGGTGAGGAAAATTATGGATGGCAAACTCGCCGAAACCGACATTGAAGAAGGCTTCATTATTGTGAAAGCCAACGGCAAGAATGTGAAGACGACCAAAGATTTGCAGGCAATCATGTCGGCGGTGAAAGAAGGCGAAGGGCTGATGCTGATTGGCATGTATCCTAATAGTTCGCGGATGTATTATTACGCGGTGCCCATCTAACCAAAAAAACAGGACCAAAAAAAGGGTTGGCGATGAGCAACAATGCTCGCGCCAACCCTTTTTTATGATTTGCTGTTTCTGTAACGAAAAACCTATTCGTAGTAGTTAAGCACCTGATGGCCGCTTTTGGCCAGGAGCTGATCGCGCCGGAAAAGGTCTATATCGGCATCCATCATGTCTTTAACCAGCGCGGGCAAATCGTATTTGGGTGTCCAGCCTAATTGGGTCATGGCTTTGGTGGGATCGCCCAGCAGCAGGTCTACCTCGGTAGGGCGGAAATAACGGGCATCGACACTAACGACTTCTTTGCCTATCTCAACCGGGAAATCCGGGTTCGACGCGCTCACCACCGTCCCAACTTCGGCGGCACCTTCGCCCCGGAATTCGAGTTCAACACCGATTTGGGCAAACGACATCCTGACAAAATCCCGGATGCGGGTTGTTACGCCGGTGGCAATCACAAAATCTTCGGGTTTGTCCTGTTGCAAAATCAGGTACATTGCTTCGACGTAGTCTTTGGCGTGACCCCAGTCGCGCTGCGAATCGAGGTTGCCCAGATACACTTTGTCCTGAAGTCCCAGGCCAATACGGGCGACAGCACGGGTGATTTTGCGCGTCACGAAGGTTTCGCCCCGCAGGGGCGACTCGTGATTGAACAAAATGCCATTACAGGCATACATGTTGTAGGCTTCGCGGTAGTTAACCGTGATCCAGTAGCCATAAAGTTTGGCCACAGCATAGGGCGAACGCGGATAAAAAGGCGTTGTTTCCGATTGCGCATGGCCTTGAAGCCCGCCGTACAATTCGGAGGTAGATGCCTGGTAGATGCGGGTCTTCTCGGTCAGGCCCAGCAGCCGAACAGCTTCCAGAATCCGCAGGGTGCCAATGCCATCGACCTGCGCGGCATATTCAGGCTCCTCAAAACTCACTTGCACGTGCGACATGGCACCGAGGTTATAAATTTCGTCGGGCTGAACTTCCTGAATAATACGGATGATATTGGTCGAGTCCGACAGGTCGCCGTAGTGCAGTTTGAACCGCACATTTCGCTCGTGCGGGTCCTCATACATGTGGTCGATACGCTGTGTATTGAACAGCGAACTACGGCGCTTGATGCCGTGTACTTCGTACCCTTTTTCGAGGAGCAGCTCGGCCAGATAGGCACCGTCCTGGCCGGTGACACCGGTTATCAAGGCTTTTTTCATAATTGATCTTTAAATTCAGGTTGCAATGTGAATGGGCTAACACCAAGGCAAAGTTACGGCAGGCGGCTAAAATAGCCAGCTTATTTTATCAACAGGCTCCGCCGAACGTCCACTTTGTCGGGCTGGAGCTGGGCCAGCGCAATCAATTGCCGGATGGATGAGAAGTACCGTTCGGCATCGAGCCGGCGCATGAAGTCGCCAATTTTTAGTTTATAGGTTGGCTGGCTATAACTTAAATACGCGCTGAGTTCCGGGAAATTCTGGTAAATCAGCAGCTTGATCGACTCCACCTCCTGCCGCTGATTGCCCACGTATACCTGCACCCGATAGCCCGGCGCATACCGCATGGATCGATTTTGGGTTCCCATCGTGTCGAGCACCAACTCGAGCCGTCGGTTCACGTGCAGGGCTTCGGCGGGGCCGCTGGCTTTGCGGGGTTCAGCCCGGCGGGGAGCCATTGTTGGGGTGGCTGTTGGCGCGGATACGGTTGAGCGGTTTGCGGGCAGGGGCGTGGTGGTGGCTGTATAGACCGGACGAACAGCGGCCAAATCCTCGGCATAACCGCTGTATTTGGTAGCTGACCCGCCCGAGACAGCCGGTCGGCTGCTGGCACAGCCGTTCAGGCTCCAAACCGCCAACACCAGAAATCCATAATATCCAAAGCGCATACCAATCAGCAAATGAGTGGGCAAAAATAACCATTTTGCCCGGCTTCCAGCTATAAGCCTCATCCAAACACGCCCGTCCCTGCGGGATTTTGGTTAATTTTGGGCATCTACTTCGGACAAAAGATGCTGAATATACAAAGCCACGTGTCGCTCAAGCCCTATAATACTTTTGGGATTGATGCCAACGCCCGGTATTTAGTTGAAATAAATCATGCCGACGACATAAATACCCTCCTGCACCTGACCGATTTTGTGGGCTTGCCCAAACTGATTCTGGGCGGTGGCAGCAACGTTCTGCTTTGCCATGACTTCGACGGCTTGGTGATC
>JAYVAP010000539.1:0-2285 GCA_043750915.1 Spirosoma sp.
ACCTGGACACCTTCAAAAAAACGACCTGGGCCGTGGTGATTATCGATGAAGCGCAGAATATCAAAAATGCCGATACCGAGCAAACCAAAGCGGTGAAAGCCCTTAAATCGCCAATCCGGATTGCGCTCAGCGGTACCCCCGTAGAAAACCGGCTGTCGGAGTTCTGGAGCATCATGGATTTTGTCAATAAGGGTTATCTGGGCGGACTGACCCGCTTCAACGAGGAGTTTGGTAAGCCCATTCAGCAGGAGCGCGACCATCAGAAACTTGAGCAGTTTCGGCGCGTAACGAGTCCGTTTTTGCTCCGGCGCGTGAAAACCGACAAAACCATCATCAGCGACCTGCCCGACAAAATTGAGAACAACCAGTTTTGTGCCCTTACGCCCGAGCAGGCGGCTTTATACCAAAGTGTGGTGCAGGAGAGTTTGCGGGCCATCGAAGACAAAGACGGCATTGCCCGGCGCGGGTTGGTGCTGAAACTGATGACCGCCCTCAAGCAAATTGGGAATCACCCGCACCAGTATTTGAAGAAAGGACCCGCCAGCCCGGCCCTCTCCGGCAAAGCCACGATGCTGCTCGACCTGCTCGAAACGATATATGCCAACCACGAGAAAGTCCTGATCTTTACGCAATACCGTGAAATGGGCGAGCTGTTGCAGCAGTTTATTCAGCAGGCGTTTGGCCAGCAGCCGCTGTTTTTGCACGGCGGCACCTCGCGCCCCCACCGCGACGAGATGGTGGAGCAGTTCCAGCGCAACCGCTCCGACCATACCTTTATTCTGTCGCTCAAAGCGGGCGGTACCGGCCTAAACCTAACCCAGGCGAACCACGTCATTCACTACGATTTGTGGTGGAATCCCGCCGTGGAAAGTCAGGCCACCGACCGCGCCTTTCGCATCGGACAAACCAAAAACGTACTTGTTTATCGCCTGATAAATCAGGGAACGATGGAAGAAAAAATAGATGCCATGATCCGCTCTAAACGCGAACTCGCCGACCTCAGCATCAAAACCGGCGAAACCTGGCTCGGCGACCTGAGCGACGAAGAGCTGACGGAGCTGGTAAGTTTGGGGTAGAAGAGAAACTACTGGCGCACCCATGAATAATCAATTGCCGCCACAACCAGCAGTTATGGTGGCAATTGGGAATGGTGCAACGGGTTAGTAAGGCATTATTTGGCGGCACCTGTGCCTGCATATACCGGTTTGTAAGCCACGGCATCGACCACAATTTTGGCAATTATTTCGCGCATAATTTCGGAGGAGCCGCCCGCAATGGTACCCACCCGGACATCACGGTAGGCGCGGGCAATAGGGTAGTCTTCCATATAGCCGTAGCCCCCGAAAAATTGCAGGCAGGTGTCAACCACGCGCTTCTGCATTTCGGAGGTGGCGAGTTTGGCCATCGAGCACTCTTTCACCACCACCTCGCCCTGGGTAAACAGCCAGCAGGTGTGATAGACAAACTGCCGGGCCATTTCAATTTCGGTGGCTACGTCGGCAATTTTATGGCGGATGGCCTGAAACGTCCCGATCTTTTTGCCAAAAGCCTCCCGTTCGTTGAGGTAGGCCAGCGTCCAGTCGAGGGCCAGCTGCGCACCCGACACCGCCATTATGGCCGCCACCAGGCGTTCGAGTTGCAGGCTTTCCATGAGGTAATAAAAGCCTTTGTTTTCCTGCCCGATCAGATTGCCAGTCGGCACCCGCACCTCGTGGAAGCGGATTTCGGCCGTGTCGGAACTGTGCCAGCCAATTTTGTTGAGTTTGGTGCGGGTGATACCGGGGCTGTCCAGATCTACCACGAGTAGGCTAATGCCACTGGCACCGGCATCGGTTTTTGTTTTCACCACCAGCGTGGCAAAATCGCCGTAAGTGCCGTTGCTGATAAACGTTTTGGCCCCGTTGACGATGAATTCATCGCCGGCATCGGTGCGGATAGCGGTTGTGCGGATGGCCGACACATCGGAGCCAGTGTCGGGCTCGGTAATGGCCAGCGCGGCCACTTTTCGGCCCGCAATTGCCGGTACCAAATAGCGTTGTTTGAGGGCATAGCTGCCCGCTTTGGCAATGTGGTTGATGGCCATAAACTCGTGAACGCTCACGGCCGTGGCAAAGCCGCCCATGCCGCACCGGGCCAGCTCTTCCAGAAATACGACCGAGTACCAGAAATCGGCACCGACACCCCCAAACTCGTCCGGGAAGGGCAGGCCAAGGTATCCCAGTTCGCCCATGCGCTCGAAGATGGCAACCGGAATTTGCCGGTTGGTTTCCCATTCGCTGGTGTGC
>JAYVAP010000540.1:0-3418 GCA_043750915.1 Spirosoma sp.
CGTTTGGTTTCTACCAATTCCGTGATTTCATTTGTCGTTCCCGAAAAACCTGTTAACCGATGCTGAAACAGATTACTCCCGGCTGTTTATTGATGGCCCTTTGCCTGTATGCCTGCAAAACCCAGCTACCAGCCACCCGTGCCGGCGCGGGTGTCCGCCAGGGCACAGGCGTGTATGAATATCGCGACGAAGACCCCTCGGTGCGTCCCTTCTTCTCCGACCGGCAGGGCGTAGTGGGCCGTAACGGTATGGTGGCATCGGCCCACCCGGAAGCCTCCCAGGTGGGGCTGAATATCCTTAAAGCAGGTGGCAATGCGGTAGATGCCGCCGTTGCGGTGCAGTTTGCTCTGGCGGTTGTTTACCCCGGCGCGGGCAACATTGGGGGCGGTGGTTTTATGGTGTACCGGCACGCCGACGGCAAATCCTACACGCTCGACTACCGCGAAAAAGCACCCGCCCGTGCTACCCAGAATATGTATCTCGACTCGCTGGGCAATGTCCGGCCGGGGTTGAGCATCAGCGGGCATCTGGCCAGTGGTGTGCCCGGATCGGTGGAGGGTATGGCCGAAGCCCACAAGCGGTTTGGCAAGCTGCCGTGGGCGCAGGTGCTGCAACCCGCCATTGACCTGGCTGCCCGGGGCTTTGCCCTCACCGAGCGCGATGCCCTCGGCCTGAACCGCATAAAAACTGACCTGACCACCATCAATCCGAGCAAAACCTATTTCCTGAAAAATACGAACCCGGCCGACACGCTGACCGGACCGCTGGACCGATGGCAGAAAAACGACCGGCTGTTGCAGGTCGATCTGGCAAAAACGCTCCAGCGCATTCAGCAGCAGGGGCGGGCGGGTTTCTACGAAGGCGAAACGGCGCGGCTCCTGGCCGACGAGATGAAACGCGGCAACGGCCTGATCACCGAAGAGGACCTCAAAAACTACCACGCCGTGTGGCGCAACCCCATTCAGGCAACCTACAAAAACTACACCGTCATTACCATGCCGCCCACCTCCAGCGGGGGTGTAGCCTTAGTGCAGTTGATGCGCTTCACGGAGCCTTATCCGCTGCGCCGGTGGGGCTGGAACCGCGACAGCACCGTGCAGGTCATGATCGAAGCCGAACGGCGCGTGTATGCCGACCGGGCCAAATTTCTCGGTGACCCCGACTTTGTGCGGGTGCCGGTAGATAAGCTGATCGGCGCAGACTACCTGAAAAGCCGCTGGACCGATTTTTCGTTTGCCAGGGCCACCGATAGCAAAGCCATCCGGGGCGGCCAGATTCCGGGCTACGAAAGTTTAGAGACAACGCATTTTTCGGTGGTAGACCGCGACGGGAACGCCGTCAGCATTACCACCACCCTCAACGGCGGCTACGGCAGCCGCGTGGTGGTGGGCGGGGCCGGATTTTTCATGAATAACGAGATGGACGATTTCAGCGTGAAACCGGGTGTGCCAAACATGTTTGGTTTGATTGGCAACCAGGCCAACGCCATTGCGCCCAACAAACGGATGCTGTCGAGCATGACACCGACCATTCTGGAAAAAGACGGCAAGCTGTTTATGGTCGTGGGCACGCCCGGCGGCTCCACCATTATCACGGCGGTTTACCAAACGGTTCTTAACGTAATCGAACACGGCATGACCATGCAGCAGGCCGTTAACGCGCTGAAGTTTCATCACCAGTGGCTGCCCGACAAAACAATCTTCGAGAACGGTGCCTTTTCCGATGCCACCGTGCAATACCTGCAAAGCCGGGGCTATACCCTCGAGAAACTAACCAACACGATCGGCCGCATGGATTGTGTGCTCATCCGGCCCGACGGCTCCTACGAAGGAGCCTCCGACCCACGCGCCGACAACACCGCGCGGGGCTACTAAAAACTGAACAACTGCGGGTTTTAACTCAGCATATTCGCTAACTGCTTTGCCTGGTCGCGGTGTTTTTTGTCGTCGGCCAGGCGTTTTTTGGCAAACGTGCGCACGGCATCGTTGGGGGCATCGTCGGCCAGATCGTCGGCAACGTCGGTGGCTTTGTCGTTCACCGTATCCATTTCCTTCAGATATTGAATGTCGAAGGCGGTGCCGGTTTTTTTCTGTAGGTCGTCGAGCCGGTCTTTGCCATCGCCGGAGAGCGTGGCGGGCAGCGCAAGGCCCAGTTGTTTGGCCAGTTTCTGGAGTTCGTCCTGCCGTTGCGCGTGTTCGTCGAGGGTTTGCCGGGCATATTGTTTAACCTGCGGATTGGTCGCTTTTTGCCGGGCAATTTTGCTCAGCTCGAACGCTGTTGTGCCCATGCTGGCCAGGTCTACCACGGCTTTGGCCACCCCCTTGGCCACTTTTTTGGCATCGTCGCTGATGGTTGCCGACTGGGCATCAATTTTTTTATCGTTGGTGCGTTCGGCTGCGCTCTGGCTGTCGCTGGAGCAGGCCTGTGCCCACAGCATCGCCAGTACTACCCCGGATAAACAGGTTGTTTTCATACATTTGATTGGTTTCGATATAGCATCAGAACACGGTTAGGCGGTTGTTGTTTCGGTTGCCGGTTAATGCTGCAACAGTGTTAGCCAGGCTTCGTGTACGTTATTGCGGGTCAGTAATTCTTTTGCCCGCAGGTGCAGCAGATCGGGCAGGTGCTGACAGCCATGGTGCGCTTCGTTGAGCAACTCGTTCAGCACGCCCGATGCGCGGTAGCGGGCCACCTCGCCGGGCGTTGGCAGCGTGGCCGCACTGCCGAGTTTGCCAAGGTCGTTGCCGGTCAGAATGGCACTGCTGCGCACGTGTGCGGGAAGCTGGTCGATGCCCACCCCAATTTGCGGGCGACCTACCTCAAACAGCGCATCGTGGCTGGCCCGCACATACCAGTCGCCCCCAAGTCGCCCTATCAAGTCAATAGCCTGGGGGTCAACGGAGCCATTGGCATCGAGCAGCCCCGCCCGCACGTGGGCCAGCACCACCTCGCAAACCACCAGCGTGCCCGCACCGGGGCGGTTGGCCCCGCCTGCGCCAAGCGGCACCAGCTGCCGCACCACGCACTCGAAAGCCACCGGCGACTCGCCCACGCGCGGTGGCCGGATGCGCTCCGAAGCGACTTCGGTGAAGCCCGCTTTCTCAAATTCGCTCACGTGCCGGTCGAACTCGGCACTGGCCAGCGAGGTTTGCTCAACCATACTGTGGCTAACCACGTTGATGACCACTTCGGGTACTTCTTCAACGTTGAGCAACGAGTGTTTTTTCTGGCCGTGGCGGTTGCGCGTGGGCGAGAAAACGAGCACGGGCGGGTTGAAACCAACCACATTGAAAAAACTGTAGGGTGCCAGATTCACGTGCCCATCGGCACTGACGGTGCTCACAAAAGCAATGGGCCGGGGTGCCACGGCACTATTGAGCAACCGGTAAAATACGTGCGGCTGTAGGTCGGCGGGGTC
>JAYVAP010000541.1:0-2959 GCA_043750915.1 Spirosoma sp.
ATCAGACAGGCCGAGGTCTTTCAGACTCGGCACCCGCACGATGTTGAACAGCAGCAGGTCATAAACATCCACAAAATAGCCCAGCGCGGCCACAATAACCGGCAGGGCAAGCAGTGGACGAAGGGAAACAGACGGGGCGGTGGTGGGCATGGATCAGGAAAAAAGATTGATCGGGCGCGTAAACACCCGATCAACAAAAGCACATTACCAGAACCTGACGTAAAGAACCGTTACGAGCAGCACGATAATAACGGCCAGCGCGGTAGCGGCCGGTGGTAGCCGGAACATGCTCGCGTCGATGGCAAATGCTTTGGGGTTAATGGCCGGACCGGCCAGGCTTATTACCACCATCAGCAACACCGTGAACAGGAAGGACAGGCCCATGCATACCAGGAACGGAATTTCGTAGATGCCCTGACTATTGGGAAATGCCGTATACAGCAGGGTGTCGTGGCCAAACAGGGCAGGCGCGTAGTTGTTGAAGAGCACGGCCAGCGCAAAACCACCCAGGATGCCCGCTACCGCAGCGACTCCCATTGTGCGTTTCCAGAAAAAACCCAGAATAAACACCGCGAAGATGGCGGGGCTGAGGTAGCCCGTATATTTCTGGATGAACGTGAAACCGCCCTCCCGCCCGATGCCCAGCGTATCCTGCCAGGTGAGGGCAATAGACAGCAGCATGGCCGCGAAAATGGTGATCCGGCCCGTCCAAACCAGCTGGGTCTGGGTGGCATCTTTCTTGATGTATTTCTGGTAAATATCGAGCGTAAAAATCGTTGAAATGGAGTTGGCCTTGCCCGCCAGCGAAGCCACAATAGCCGCCGTCAGCGCGGCCATCGAGAGACCTTTCAGGCCGTTGGGCAGGAAAGACAGAATGGCCGAATAAGCATTGTCGGCGAGGAGTTTGCCGCCGGGGGCCATTTCGTTCTGGAGACTGCCATTTTTGTAGAGCACATAAGCCGCAATACCCGGCAGCATGACAATGAGGGGCATGAAAATTTTCAGCAGGGCAGCAAAGAGAATGCCGGTGCGGGCGGTTTTCAGGTCGGCACCCAGCGCACGCTGGGTAATATACTGATTGCAACCCCAGTAGTTCAGGTTCACAATCCAGATGCCGCCAAAATACATGGCCAGTCCTGGCAAGGTCAGGTATTTGTTAACATCCACTGCCGAGGCATTAGGACCCGGTTTCTCAAAAATCATGTGAAAGTGATCGTCGGCATCGGTCAGCATGGCCGAAAAACCCGCTACCACGTCGTTGCCCAGCCCGAATTTCTGGCTGACCAGCGTCAGGGCGATGTAAGACGTGACCAGGCCACCGATGATGAGCACCGCCACCTGAATAACATCGGTGTAGCCGATCACTTTCATGCCGCCCAGCGTAATCACGATGGCAAACACGCTGAGACCCACTACGATGAGGTGAAACGAATCGGCCCCTACTAAGGTGCTGATGGCTAACGCGCCCAGAAACAGAATAGAGGTCAGGTTGACAAACACATACAGAAACAGCCAGAAGATGGCCATAATCAGACTGACTGTTTCGTTATACCGCGTTTTCAGAAACTGCGGCATCGTATAAATGTGGTTTTTGAGGTAGATGGGCATGAACCATACTGCCACAATAATCAGGGCGAGTGCGGCAAACCACTCATAGACCGCCACGGCAATGCCAAAGGTGAAGCCATTGCCCGACATGCCAATGAACTGCTCGGCCGAGATATTGGAGGCAATCATGGACGCGCCAATGGCCCACCAGGTCAGCGATCCTTCGGCCAGGAAGAAATCTTTGGTGTCAAGTTTAGTTGTTTGCTTTCGCTTGTAAATCCAGTATCCGTAGGATGAAACACCAATAAAATAGAGGAGAAAAATAACGTAGTCTGCTGTGTTAAGCTGGTTCATTGGGGCAAGCCGGAAAGAAGGTTGTAGGATTAGTCCGTAAAAAAGCAACTATTTCTCTAAATAAGCCTTATTGAAGCCCCGAAATTATGCCCGGAAAGTAAAAAGACACCACATTTCTCCCGATAACTCCCC
Organism: Spirosoma sp.; assembly: GCA_043750915.1. GTDB lineage: Bacteria > Bacteroidota > Bacteroidia > Cytophagales > Spirosomataceae > Spirosoma. The sequence continues at coordinate 2,035 of JAYVAP010000541.1, forward strand.
CAAAGACGGATTTTTCCGGCCCGTAGCCCAGGCAACAGCCCCAAATCGGGTGCCAACGCATGTTGGGCATGCACGGTATGGCCTGGCCGCGTATTTTTGTGAAAAACTTACCACTTTGACGCCAACCATTGGTATCCTCGGCGGAGGACAGCTGGGCCTGATGCTTATGCAGGCCGCCATCGACTGGAACCTCCGCGTTCACATCCTCGACCCCGACCTGGCAGCCCCCTGCCGCCACCTCTGCGCCCGCTTCACGCCGGGCGACCTCACCGACTATGATACCGTCTATCAGTTCGGACAGGCGGTCGATGTACTCACCATCGAAATCGAGCGGGTCAATGTCGATGCGCTCGAAGCACTCCAGCGCGAAGGCAAACGCGTTTTTCCGCAACCATCGGTTATCCGCATCATCCAGGATAAACAACGGCAAAAACAGTTCTACCGCCACCATAACCTGCCCACCGCCGACTTCGTGCTGACCGAAAACCGCGCCGACGTGGCCCGGGCTGCGGGCGTTTTCTTTCCGGCTTTTCACAAACTCGGCCGCGATGGCTACGACGGTCGGGGCGTTGTGCGCATTGCCTCGGCTGCCGATGCGCACAACGCCTTCGACGCGCCGGGTGTGCTGGAACAGGCCGTGGATTTCGAGAAAGAGCTGTCCGTTATTGTGGCCCGCAATGAGCGGGGCGAGGTGCACACCTTCCCAACCGTTGAGATGGTGTTTCACCCCGACCTGAACATGGTTGATTACCTGTTTGCCCCCGCCCAAATCTCCACCGACATTGACAGGCGGGCGCAGGATATTGCCCGCCAAACCGCCGAAGCACTGGGTATTGTGGGGTTGCTGGCGGTGGAGTTATTCCTGGATAAGCAGGGAAATCTGCTGATTAACGAAGTGGCCCCGCGCCCGCACAATTCCGGCCAC
>JAYVAP010000542.1:0-7225 GCA_043750915.1 Spirosoma sp.
GGCTGACGCTCACCAGCAAGACCTCGCTGCTGTTTGTGCGGGACCGGACGCATAACAATTATCTGTTTTTTATCCCGGCCAACCGTAATGACAATAGCCTTCGCTATGGCTGGGGAAAGTGGGGCAAAGTGACCAATAAATATCTGATTATGAATGGGTTATAGCTGGCCCGGCAAACCCGAGTTCCCGCTGTGACGCAGCGTCAGGAAAACGGAAAGCTGATTTTTACGGGCGATTTTACCACCTCCCGCCGGGCTATTTTCTGCTGGGAGCCGAGGCCGGGTTCACCGTGCCGGTGGGTGGGCAGCCGATGAGCGTGACCCTGAGCAGCACTAACTTAGCAAACACCCCCTATCGGGATCACCTGAACCGATTCCGCTATTTCGCCGACGAACCAGGCCGCACTATTACGAAGAAACTTTTCTGGAAGAAACAAGCCAATTTATTATTTTTGCAACAAGGTTGCACCTCATGCCGTTTACAGACGAAAGGGGTTCACCTCGTTTCACCTAATCAATCGCAGTCATTATGCAATCCATTAAACAAAGCCTTTGGGTTATCCTGGCCGTGTCGCTACTGGCCGGAGCCTGTAAGAAAGGCGAAGAAAATCCAACGCCGGCAGACGACAATGAAGCCATCACCACCGCCACGCTCACGCTGACAAGCCAGACCACGCCAGTACAAACCGTGACGGCCACGGTAGACAACCTGCACAAGACCGCCAATTTCAGTTTAGCTACGCTTACCCTGAAAGCCAATACGACTTACACCGGGGCGGTTACGTTGCTGGATAAAACCAAAACGCCGACAGCCGATGTGTCGGCGGAGGTGAAGAAGGAAGCCAACGAACACCTGTTTATCTATACGTTTACGCCCACTGCCAGTTCGCCCGCGTCGCTGACCGTGTCGATCACCGATAAAGACACCAATCCCGCACCGGGGCCGTATCCGATTGGGCTGGCCACGCAGATCAAAACCGGAGCCATCGGCACGGGTAAATTGAAAGTCGTCTTACGGCATCAGCCAAACGTCAAAAACGGCACGGCCACACCCGGCACCACTGATCTGGATACGGATTTCAACGTCGCCATTCAATAGGTTTACAGCCGACAGAATCAGGTGATTAAGCCAGGATACTAATCTATCTACACAAAAAAGCCGCGTTCAGCGTTTACTGGCGCGGCTTTTTTGTGTAGATTATTCGATACATTTCTCAATCGGGCATCTGCTCAAAATACGTCTTACGGGTTTTCTTTTTGATATAAAACTGAGTCGTCTCCAGCGTTTCGTAACGCACCCCGCCGGGACTAAATTTCAGGCGACGACTGTTCAGAGATGTAACAAAGACGGCACTATCAGCGGAGGTCATGCTACAAATTTCATCTATCTCTCTTATTATCAACAGATTATAATTCCAAAAAATACGCTAACAACAATACCGAATTCTTACTGGGCGTTTTTTAACGACCGCCAGTATTATTCTGCCCATATCCAACGAACTTTACCGACTCTCAACCTAACCCGCTCCCGCCCGCCCATGCGCTTCCTCTGCCTCTTCCTGCTGCTCCCGATAATGGCCGTGGCCCAGCCATTTCAGGCGTTGTGGATTTCTACATCCGGTCCTGGCACCACACCCAACAGCTGGCACTGTTTCCGGCACAGCACCACGCTCGCCACTGTGCCCCGCCAGGCCATTGCCCGCATTGCCGTCGACACCAAATACTGGCTCTGGATCAACAACCGGTTGGTGGTGCAGGAAGGCGGACTAAAACGGGGACCCAACCCCACCGGCACTTATTACGACGAAATAGACCTGGCTCCCTACCTCAAACCTGGTCGCAACGTGGTGGCCGTGCTGGTATGGTTCTGGGGCGGCAAAGGATTCTCGCACCACAACAGCGGGCAGGTGGGTTTGTTGTTCGATACCGAAACCCGCAACGGACCGCTGTTCCCGAAATTCGGCTGGAAAGCGCGGCAACACCCCGCCTACGAACCCTCGCAACTACCCAAACCAAACTTCCGGCTCTCCGAACCCAACATTCGCTTCAACGCACAAAACGACATACCCAACTGGCAAACCCTTGATTACAACGACAGCCGCTGGTCGAGTGCCTCTATTGCGGGCCGCGCCGGAACCGAGCCATGGGGGGATTTTGTCCTGCGGCCCATCCCGCTTTTTCGTGATTATGGCCTGGCCAGCTACGTCCGCACGCAGCGAAGGCCGGGCCGCGCTGGCCAGCCCGATACGCTGGTAGGAACCCTGCCCTACGACTGCCACGTGTTGCCGGTGCTGACGGTGAAAGCCCCCGCCGGGCAGCGCATCGTGATGGGGTCCGACACCTATTATCTGGGCGCGATGGGCACCGATTCGCTCTATACCAACGGGGCCGAATATGTGACGCGGGCGGGCACGCAAACCTACGAGTCGCGGGGCTGGCTGTCGGGGCACGAAATACGGTATCTGTTGCCCAAAAGCGTGGTGGTGGTGCAGGTGCAGTATCGGCAAACGGGCTATAACACCACCTTTGCCGGATCGTTTCGGTGCAGCGATGCGGTCCTGAATACGCTCTGGAAAAAAGCCCAGCGAACGCTTTACCTGAACATGCGCGACAACTTCATGGACTGCCCCGACCGCGAACGGGCGCAGTGGGCGGGCGATGCCGCCGGGCAAATGGGCCAGACTTTCTACGCCCTCGATAGCAACGCCACCGCCCTGGGACGCAAGTTTTTCCTGAATCTGGTCGACTGGCAGCGGCCCGATAGCACCCTCTACAGCCCCGTTCCCGAAACGGACTGGAAAAACGAAATTCCCGTTCAATCGCTCATGCCGCTCTTCGAAAGCTGGCGGTACTTCCGGCATACCCGCGATACGGCCACCCTGCGCCACATCTATCCTGCCATGCGCCGGTACTTAGCCCTCTGGAAACCCGACTCGACGGGGCGGCTCAACTACCGCAAGGGCGGCTGGGACTGGGGCGACTGGGGCGATAACGCCGATCTGGTCCTGATTCAGCACGGCTGGTATGTGCTGGCTCTGCAAACCGCCATACGCACCGCCAGCCTGCTGGGTTTGCCCGCCCACCAAGCCGCTTACCAACAACAACACGACCGGATCGTGGCTTTTCTCAACAGCCCGGCCGCCTGGAATGGCCGCGCCTACCACGACTCGGCGAGCACCAAACCCACCGACGACCGGGCCAACGCGCTGATGGTGCTGGCGGGCGTGGCCGACTCCACAAAATACGATGCCCTGGCCCAGGTGTTTACCCAGCAATACCACGCCAGCCCCTATATGGAAAAGTTCGTGCTCGAAAGCCTGATTCAGATGGGTAGACTCCCGCAGGCACTGGCCCGCATGAAACTGCGCTATAAACCCATGATCGATAGCCGGTTATCAACACTTTGGGAACTGTGGCAGTATGACGACCGGCCGGGCGTGGCCCACGGCAACAGCGGCTATAACCACGGCTGGTCGGGCGGGGCGCTGCTGCTGCTGTCCGAATATGTGGCGGGCCTGTCGCCCGGCGAAGATCGAGGCCAGTACCGCATTTTTCCGCAACTGGCTAATTTGACGAGTGTTTCGGCAACCCTGCCCACGGCCAGCGGCCCGCTTTCGGTGCAGATCGTTCGGCCCAAAACCGGCCTGACCCTGACTGTAACGGTACCCGCGCGGGCAACAGCCACGGTTGGCGTGCCGCTACCGGGCGGGTTGGGCAGAACGGTCAGATGCAACGGAAAGCCGATGACGCAGGCGAAAAACGTCAGTTTTGTTGAACGAAACAGCCGGTACTACGTGGTTCGCGTACCGGCTGGAAACTATCGCTTTTCGGTCGACTAATCGTCGTCGTCCGTTTCGGCTACGCTCAGAAATGCCCCCCGTTTGGGCGCAGGCATTACCGAGTGCTCCCCCCGGACGGCTTTCCAGATGATTTCGTTGAACAGCCGGTCGTTGATTTTGTCGGCATAACGCAGGTCCATGTTCTCCGATTGCCGGGCCGATTCGGTCATGGCCGTGTTTCGGGTATCGAGCTCCACATTGGCCGGTATGTGCGTGTAGGGGGTCAGCGTGGCGGTGTTGGTGAAACAGGCGAACATGGGTCGCGCCCCCGCGTCATACTGGCTCATGGGTGGCAACCCCAGAATCAACTCCATGGTGCGGAGCATACCCGAGGTCGAATACATGGCGTGCTCCACGTGCTGCCGACGGGTATAGGGGCTGATAACGAGCGCGGGCGACCGATGCGCATCCACGTGGTCGGCTCCGTTCTGCGCATCGTCTTCGAGCACAAACACGGCCGATTCTTTCCAGATCGGGCTTTTTGAGAGGTGCTCGATAAACCGCCCCAGGGCCAGGTCGTTGTCGGCCACGTGGGCGGTGGGTGTGGGAGCACCAATCCGGGCACCGCTGGTGTGGTCGTTGCCCAGCCGGACGCTGCTGAAATGGGGCACGGCGTTTTGGGCAATGAGCGAGTCGATGTCTTTTTTCCAGATTTCGACGCGGTCAATGTCCTTGATTTTCATGTCGAAATCGGGGTAGTTGGGCGCAAACCGCCCGTCTAAGGCCGAGCCTTTGCGTTTCGAGTAGGCTTCAAATTCGCCGTAGCTGCGGTAGCGCAAACCCGCCCGCTGGCAATAATCCCAGATGAATCCTTTTTGGGGAAACGCCACCGGTCGGCTGCCTTCAAAGTCATACTGCCCACCCCGGCCGCCGTAGCTGGTAGGCCAGTTTTTCTCGACGTAATCCGTGGCATAGGCGGCCATGCTCCAGTTGTGGCCATCGGCACTTACTTCGGCATCGACATAAAAATTATCTAACAGCACAAACTCACGGGCCAGGGCGTGGTGGTTGGGCGTGATTTTTTCGGGAAACAAACACAGCGACGAATCCCCGTTGCCACCGGCCATGTCGCCAAAAATCTGGTCGTAGGTCCGGTTTTCCTTGATAACATAAAAGACGTATTTGATAACCGGCGATTTTTCGCCCACCCGTTTGGGAATGGGCGAATTGGCGGCCCAGTTGGCCCCCACCGAGTTTTTCTCGCGCTCTTTGGTGTAGGGTGTGTTCTGATAAACCTGTTTTGTGAGCGTGGCCATACCGGCGGCTTTGGGTAACTCAAACATTGACAGCGTTCCCTTAAACAGCCCGCCAATATACTCCGTTCCGGCTTCGCGACGCTTAAACGGGTTGGGTCCTTTGGGATTGGCGCGCGACGAGAACCCTTTTCCGTTGGCCACAAAAACGGTTTTGCCCACCACCGCCACCGCCGTTGGATACCAGCCCGTTGGCACAAATCCCAGCGAGCGGCTTTTGCCCGGCTCACTGATGTCGAACACGGCCAGGCAGTTGTTATCGGCATTGGCAACGAGCAGTGTTTTATGCGGTCCGCCGTTGCGGTCGGCCAACAGGGCCAGGCCATTGGGTGTGCTGCCTGCCGGCGCATTGGGAAAGAGGGCCGTGTTGAGCGTTTCGAGCACCCGGCGGGTTTTCACATCAATAACCGACACCGAGTTGTCGTTGGCATTGGCCACAAAAAGTGTCTTGCCCGGCCCGTTGCGGTCCCGCGCAAAAACCATATCGTTGGGGTGGCTGCCGGTTTCTATTGTGCCGGTAAGTTTCTCCTGCTTAGGGTCGTAGATCACAATTTTCCCGCCCCCCCAAATCGAAATAAACAATTCGCCCGTTGCCGGTGAGCGCAGGCAGGTGTAGGCTTCGGCGGGCAGTTTGATGCGCTGCATCACCTGCTTTGTGGTCAGGTCACACACATACAGCGCACTGTCATCTTTGGTAACGGCGTAGAGCACATTGCCGGTTTTATCCGTTTCGATACCTGTAACCGACAGGCGGTTGGGCCAGGGTTTTCCGAGCACCACCGAATCGATTTTCACTAATTTATCGCCCGTAACGTCGTAGATCAGCACACGGTTGTCATTGCCGCCGGATGCCAGCAGCCGCTTGCCATCCGGCGTGAAACGCAGACCTACCCACGATTTTGCGATGGTGATTTCATCCCGTAGAGACGCAATACCCTGCGTCTTTGCATTGCCTGCAATGGCGATGAGCTGGAGCGTTTGGGTGCTCTGGCCGTTGTTGGTTACGGCCAGTCGGGTACCGGCCGGGTTCAGGGCCATGTTCAGTGGCAGGTCGCCCAGTGGCAGCGACTGGCCAATGGGCGTGAGACTCCAGCCGTTGGGGAGCATCAGGCGGGGAGCCGTTTTGGGAGCCTGGGCCAGGGCGGGCAACGCGGCAACAATCAGGAGAAAGGAAGCGGTCAGGAAGCGCATAACGATGATTTTTGGCAAAGGTAGCCGCCTTTCCGGTGGGCCATGTTACCGGGGTGTTAAGCTATAGGCCGTTGCCGGGCTACTGGCGTTTTGGTGAGCCATGCGCTGGCCGTAATCAACTCATTGGTTGCTTACGGCAACGCGCTTTAGTGTTCCTTCCGGGGCCGGACTTCATGTTTGTATTTGTCCATTCGGCCTGATTCCATCTCGGCAAACAGGTTGGGTATCCTATTCGATAAATCAGCCCGGGATTTTACCGTACCGACCAGTTGCCTGACCTGCAGAGTTGTTTTGCGCCACCGGTTTCTGCAGTCTTTTGTCTGGTTATCGGCTGCGTCGAACAGTTTTTTGCGGGTCTTGATGCCCGTTTGGGGTGCCGTCAGATAGCTGATTGCTACCCCCGCTGCCAACCCGGTCAGGAAGCGTTTCATAATCATTATTTTTGAGATGGTTGTTGATACACAATTTACAGAGATCAATAATCCTGCCCAAAAACACAATCCCTAATTAACTCGCTGATAACAAATTATTTAAGGTAATTTCCGGTAAGTTGTTCGGTCCGTTTGGGGTATAAATTCCCCGGCACTGCTACTTTTTGAATTACGTTCGGCAACTTAGCCCGCCGATCTGCGGCTTCCCGCCCGAATGCGTGTTGCTACATTGATTGTATTGGCACTTAAATTCCGTATTTTTGACCCTACATTAGACATAAATATACATGGCCGCTCCCATTAGTAATTCAGCCGGTCACACCAACATTAACGCGGCTACATTTGTCCTGGTCGATGACGACGAGGACGACCGGATGCTGATGCGGATGGCCCTCAAGCAGGTGAACGCGTCCCTGCCCATTGTTGAACTGGCCGATGGCCTGCAGTTGATCAACTACCTCACGCGCGAGGTCGATGACCAGGCCGACACGAATGCTTTGTGTCTGATTATT
>JAYVAP010000543.1:0-2070 GCA_043750915.1 Spirosoma sp.
GTTTCAAAAGCCCTTACTTTGCTAACGGGTACTTTATCGAGCAGGCCGTTGACCGATGCATAGATGATGGCTACCTGCTGCTCCACGGCTACGGGCGCATACTGGGGCTGCTTGAGAATCTCCTGATTTCGCCGACCGCGTTCAATGGTGAGTTTGGTAGAGGCATCGAGGTCGGAGCCAAACTTGGCAAAGGCTTCGAGTTCGCGGAACTGAGCCTGATCGAGTTTGAGCGTACCAGCCACTTTTTTCATTGACTTAATCTGGGCGTTACCCCCCACGCGCGATACCGAAATACCCACGTTGATGGCGGGCCGGATACCGGCGTTGAACAGGTTCGACTCCAGAAAAATCTGCCCGTCGGTAATCGAAATTACGTTGGTCGGGATATAAGCGGATACGTCGCCCGCCTGGGTTTCAATAATCGGTAGGGCCGTTAACGAACCACCGCCTTTCACCCGGTCTTTCAGGCTCGGGGGCAGATCGTTCATGTTTTTGGCGATGTCGTCGTTCTGGTTAATCTTGGCGGCCCGCTCCAGCAAACGGCTGTGCAGGTAGAAAACGTCGCCCGGATAAGCCTCGCGGCCCGGTGGCCGGCGCAGCAGCAGAGATACCTCGCGGTAGGCAACGGCCTGTTTCGAGAGGTCGTCGTAAACAACCAAAGCCGGCCGACCCGTATCGCGGAAGTACTCGCCAATGGCCGCACCCGTGAAGGGCGCAAAAAACTGCATTGGCGAGGGGTCCGACGCATTGGCCGCCACCACCACCGTGTAGTCCATGGCACCGGCTTTGCGCAGGGTTTGCTCTACCTGCTTCACGGTCGACGCTTTCTGACCGCAGGCCACGTAGATGCAGAAAACCGGCTCGCCTTTGTCGAAAAATTCTTTCTGGTTGATAATCGTGTCGATGGCCACGGCGGTTTTACCCGTCTGGCGGTCGCCGATAATCAGTTCGCGCTGACCCCGCCCGATGGGAATCATGGCATCGATGGATTTGATACCCGTTTGCAATGGCTCCGTAACGGGCTGGCGGTAAATAACGCCGGGGGCTTTGCGCTCCAGGGGCATCGAGAAAAGCTCGCCCTGAATGGGGCCTAAGCCATCGATGGGCAGGCCGAGCGTGTTGACTACGCGGCCCAGAATGCCGTCGCCCACGCTGACGTAGGCAATCTGATCGGTACGCTTAACGGTGTCGCCTTCTTTAACGCCCGAATAATCGCCCAGCAACACGGCCCCAACATTATCTTCTTCAAGATTAAGGGCCATGGCCTGTAGCCCATTGTCGAAGGAAAGCAACTCCCCGGCCTGCACTTTCGAGAGGCCGTAGATACGCGCTACGCCATCGCCGATTTGCAGCACCGTACCGACTTCTTCGAGTTCAGCCTCGGTTTGCGTACCTGCTAGCTGCTGACGCAGAATGGCCGAGATCTCGTCGGGTCTTACGGATTCCATATGTATAGAATGAATTTGAACGATTGATTTTAGGCCGCAAAGGTAGGGTTAAAATTCGATAAAAACGCGGCAAACCCCTGAATTAGGCGGTCTAATCCCGCATTTGTTTGCCCGCCACCGGTCTGCGGCTGCCGCCCGACCGGGATGGCGGGCCGTTCGTCATAATTTGCCGTTTTTTTAGGTGATCTTTGGGCGCAAATGCGCTGAATACCGTTAACCTGAAAGCTGAACGGAACCAGTGAACCGGGCGAAATTTCATCAAAAAAACCGCCTAACAAACTTTTCTACTATCAAATCGCGTTTTATCCCTAAATCTATTTATCTCCCGTGTACCTCACTTTCTCCTTCTCATGAAGTTCAATCAATGGATGCTGGCCGGCCTTGTTTCGGCCATTGTTATGGGTGGTTCTGCCACTGCGCAAACGAAGAAACCCACCCTTAAAAAAGTACCCGCCGGTGCCAAAGTTACCCCCGGCAAGGCCCTGACTGGCGGGGCCATGTCGTCGCAGGATTCGATCAGCTACAGCATTGGCCTGTTTATGGCACAAAGCCTGAAACAGCAGGGCATGACCAACCTCAACAATGGCCTGCTGATGCGGGGTATGGATGATGCCCTCAAAGG
>JAYVAP010000544.1:0-3074 GCA_043750915.1 Spirosoma sp.
ATCCCCAGCGGCCGCTGTATTCAGGCTATCGACTACAGCCACCGCAATCCCGACGGTAGCGTTGGTAAGATTGCTGATTCGCTCAAAACGGCCTTCAAAACCAAAGCCGGGCGGGTGGTATACGATGGCGGGGGCGTGTTGCCCGATGTTGTTCTGGACGCGCCCGTGCCAACGCCCATTGCCTTGAGTCTGACCAACAAAGGATTAATCTTCGATTATGCCGTGAAATACCGGCATGATCACCCCACCATTAAGCCCGCCCGCGAGTTTCGCCTGACCGATGCCGAGTATGCTGAATTTGTGAAATGGTCGGGTGACAAGGAATATGACTATACCACGCAGGTAGAACGTGATTTAGGTACGCTGGAAGCATCGGCCAAAAAAGAGAAGTATTTCGATCTGATTCAGGATCAGCTGAAAGCGCTGAAAACGAAAGTGTCGCATAGTAAAGATGTGGACATGATGACGTTCAAAACCGAAATCAAGACGTTGCTGGATCAGGAAATTGCCGGGCATTATTATTTACAGAAGGGTTTGAAAGAAGCGTCTTTTGCCACGGATCCCGAACTGAAAGCCGCCCTCGATCTTTTTAAAGACCAAAGTCGATACAACTCGATCCTGAAAAGCACCAAATAAGTACCCGAACGGTCAGCGTACTTATTCACCATCTACTATTCAATTGCTACTCCTTTCTCTTGACAGCTCCACGGCCGTTTGCTCCGTTGCGCTTCACCAGAACACGGCACTGCTGGGCTGTTACGAACTCTTCACCGAGCGCACTTCGTCGGCGATGCTCACCACGCTTATTGGCGATCTGGTAACGCATTCGGGCTTCGACCTGAGTCAGCTCGATGCCATTGCGGTGGCCAAAGGGCCGGGGTCGTATACGGGCCTGCGCATTGGTGTCTCGACGGCGAAGGGGCTTTGTTTTTCGTTGGATAAACCGCTCATTGCCATCAATACGCTGGCCGCCCTTGCCCAGCAGGTTCGCGGCATGACACCCGCGCTGCCTTCAAAAAACGAGTCCACCTTGTTTCTGTGCCCCATGATTGATGCCCGGCGTATGGAAGTTTACTGTGCCCTCTATGGGGCTGCCGATGGCCGTGAACTTCGGCCCACGGCAGCCGAAATTATTGACCAACACGCGTTTGCCGATTGGCTGGCACAGGGGCCGGTCCTTTTTTTTGGGGATGGAGCCGCCAAGTGCCGGGCCATGCTGGGCCAACACCCCAACGCTATTTTTCTGGATCAGCCCGTTGCGCCCTCCGCCCGTACAATAGGTATGCTGGCCGCTCCGGCATTTGCGGAGGGTTGTTTTGAGGACGTTGGCTTGTTTGAACCTTTCTATCTCAAGGAGTTTATGGCTATTAAACCGAAGCCCGTTTAGCCGGGCTGGTACGACCCTAAAAAATGGGTGCGCTGAAACCGATTGGTTTCAGCGCACCCATTTTTTGTGAATTGCTGTGGTAAGTACTGGGACGTTATTATTTGAAATTTAAATCTCTACAACATCCTGATTATTAGACTATTGCATTTACAGAAACCTGTCAATTTCATCGTCCCAGTACTTACAACAGCGGAAATGATGGTTCTATTTCGGCGGGTTTTGCTTCCTTGCCAATTTCTTCCTTCACTTCCTCACTATTTTTATAAGCCTGATAAACCGTTTCGCGCTCAAAGGGACGTTTGCCAATCAGTCGAACCAGGTCGTTTTGATACAGGATTTCTTTCTCCAGGAGTTCCTTGGCTAAAATCTCCAGCGCGTCGCGGTGTTCGGTAAGCATGCCTTTCGTGCGAACGTATGCCTGATCAACAATCTTACGAACTTCCTCGTCTATTTTCTTCGCTGTTTCTTCGGAATATGGCTTATTGAAGTTATAATCCGACTGTTTGGAGTCGTAGAACGATACATTACCAATCACGTCGTTCATGCCATACATGGTAACCATGCTGTAGGCCAGTTTGGTAATGCGTTCCAGATCGCTCAGGGCACCAGTCGATACCTTACCGAAGATGATGTCTTCGGCCGCCCGGCCACCCAGTGCCATGCACATTTCGTCCATGAGTTGCTCCGTGCGATACAAATACTGCTCACGCGGCAGGTATTGTGCATAGCCCAGTGCAGCCACACCACGCGGCACAATGGATACTTTCACGAGCGGGTCGGCAAACTCCAGGAACCAGCCCGCTACCGCATGACCCGCTTCGTGGTAAGCAACAATTTCTTTTTCATCGGGCGAGATAAGCTTATTTTTCTTTTCCAGCCCACCAATGACGCGGTCCATCGCATCCTGAAAATCTTTCATATCAACCGACTCTTTGTCGCTCCGGGCGGCAATCAGGGCCGCTTCGTTGCAGACGTTGGCAATCTCGGCCCCGGCAAAGCCCGGTGTCTGGGCGGCCAGCTGCTTGGGATCAACGTCGTTCGAAAGTTTAATTGGCTTCAGGTGGACTTTAAAGATGGCTTCGCGCCCAATAACGTCGGGTTTATCGATGCTGATTTGCCGGTCAAAGCGGCCGGGGCGTTGCAGTGCCGGGTCGAGCACATCGGGGCGGTTGGTAGCGGCCAGAATAATGATGCCGGAATCAGTGGCAAAGCCATCCATTTCTACCAGCAGCGAGTTGAGCGTATTTTCGCGCTCGTCGTTGGCCCCGGGCATCGAACCCCGTCCACGCGAACGGCCCACCGCATCGATTTCGTCGATAAAGATAATGCAGGGGGCTTTTTCTTTGGCCTGCTTGAACAGGTCACGCACCCGGGCCGCACCCACACCCACGAACATCTCCACAAAATCGGAACCCGACAGGGAGAAGAACGGAACGGCAGCTTCGCCCGCTACGGCCTTTGCCAGCAGCGTTTTACCCGTTCCCGGCGGGCCAATGAGCAACGCCCCTTTGGGTATTTTAGCCCCCAGTTTGGTGAACTTGGTGGGATTCTTGAGGTAATCGACAATCTCCTTGATTTCCTCTTTGGCTTCGTCGAGACCCGCTACGTCGTTGAAGGTTATTTTCACCTTGCTGTCGGCATCGAACAGGGCTGCTTTCGACTTACCGATGTTAAAAATCTGGCTACC
>JAYVAP010000545.1:0-3848 GCA_043750915.1 Spirosoma sp.
CCGTTTGGAGGTTGCGAAGGGCCTGCTGAGGGGCGCATTTAGAGACTTCGTAGTACCAGGGATGCGCTGTTTTGACCTCGGCCACCAGCCGTTTGTGGACCGGGCCGCCGGAGCGGGTCAATAGCGGAGGGAATATTCTCTTTATTGTCAAACGCCTGCTGACATTCGGCCACCCCCCAATTGTAGGCATGACGGGCCACGCCCGCGTGTTGGCGGCACAAGGTTGTCTGCTTATTAGTAAGGTCAAGGCGAATTTTGAGCGATTTCACAGGCGTAAAAATAGGCATTTTTGGCTTGACAATCAAGTCTTTGACTTTGTTTTCTGATCTAAATATTGAACATCGCAGGTCAAAATTGGCCAAAATGTTCAATATTATACAATAATGTGTAACAATACGAACTCAGTTACCAACCCTGATAAAATGACCACCTCAACCTACGGAGGTGGTCATTTTATGTTATCACCTGCATAAAACGGGGGTACGGCGAAGTCATTTTCAGGGCAGGATACAGCCGGGCGGGTCCGGCTGCATAACGGCTGCGGCTGATATTTCGACCTTATTTTCGTTTCTTTGTCATTCTACTGTAATACGCCCGGCTATGGCTAAAAACACTTTTCGGCAACCCGAACGACCCACCCGCCCCAAAAAGCAACGGCGGCAGCTGCGGCTGGCAGCCTGGCTCAATGATTTCATTGGGCTGGACCGGCTCTTTGGCGAAAACAACGACTGGCCAATCCGCCATATCGACCGTATTTTATGGGTCACTTTCCTGCTGATCGTTTATATTGGCTTGAACCACAACGCCGAACGACTCGTCCGGCGCATTCAGCGGAACAAAACCCAGGTCGACGAACTTCGGACGCAGTACACGGTGCTCAACGCCGATTTCCTGAAAAGCGGTAAACAGTCCGAGATCACCAAACGCGTTTCGGTCCTCGGACTGGCCGACAGCCAGACCCCGCCCAACAAAATTGTTGTCCACGCCAATGAACATTAAGCAGGATATTATTGAACGTGCCAACCACGTGTTCTACTTCGTGTTGGTTTTGGCCATTGCGGTGGTGCTGCGGCTGATATTTGTTCAGTATTTTCAGACATTTAAGGGCCAACTCTGGCGCGAGCGGGTGGCCGCAACGCTCATCCAGCGCGACACCATCCGGGCCATGCGCGGCAATATTCTGGCCACCGATGGCAGTTTGCTGGCCACTTCGCTGCCTACCTACGTAGTTGGCCTTGATCCCACAACGGCCAAACCCGAGTATTTCAGCCGCAAAGTGGATTCGCTGGGTTTGCTGCTGTCGCGCATCTACAAAGACCGGTCGGCCCGCGACTATACCGAATTGGTGCGCGATGCCCGCAGCCGCAAACGCCGGTATGTGTTGCTCAACCGCCGTCGGGTAACGTTTCAGGAGCGGCAGTTTATGCTGAAATGGCCCTTTTTTCGGTCGTCGGCTAAGGTGGCGGCTCGCGGGGGCGTGATGCGGCCCTACTACGAACGCTACCACCCCTTTGGGTCCATGGCCGAACGTACCATTGGCAACCTCGATGCCCGCACCGGCCGGGGGCTGATTGGGCTGGAAGCCTCGTTTCAGCCCGCGCTGGCCGGCAAAAACGCCGTCGGGCTGGTCGAAGTGCTGTCGGGCGGAATTCGCAAACCCGTTGACGACGGCCCCGACATGAAGCCCGAATCGGGGATGGACCTCTACACAACCATCGATGTCAACTACCAGGATATGGCAGAAGCGGCCCTGCGGTCGGCCCTCGAAAAATATAATGCCGCCAAAGGCTGCGTGATTGTGATGGAAGTGGCCACCGGCGAAATCCGGGCCATGGCCAACCTGTCGAAGCAAGGCAGCGGCTACGTCGAAAATTTCAACCATGCCCTGGCGGGCCGCACCGATCCCGGCTCAACCTTCAAGCTGGCAACGATGATGGCCCTGATGGAAGAGAAAGCCATTTCGCTGAATCAGCCGGTGGCCACCGGTGGTGGCTCCACGACCTATCACGGGCTGGGTATTCGTGATGCCAAACGGGGCGGCTCAGGGACCATTACGGCCCGGCAGGTATTTGAAAAATCATCGAATGTGGGCATTCACCTGCTAATGAAAAGCTATTTCTACAGCCGCCCCGACCTCTATTGCCAATATCTGCGCCGGTTTCGGCTGACCCAGCCCACGGGTATTCACATGAAAGGCGAAGCCATACCGGTGGTGCGCAACCCCAACATGAAAGGCTGGAGCAAAATGTCGCTGACATCCATGTCCTACGGCTACGAAATGCAGTTGACTCCGCTACAGATGCTCACCTTTTATAATGCCGTTGCCAACGGTGGGCAGTGGGTTCGCCCCATGCTGG
Organism: Spirosoma sp.; assembly: GCA_043750915.1. Lineage (GTDB taxonomy): Bacteria > Bacteroidota > Bacteroidia > Cytophagales > Spirosomataceae > Spirosoma. The sequence continues at coordinate 2,358 of JAYVAP010000545.1, forward strand.
TGCGACAAATCAAGCTGGCCAACGAACTGATTCAGGAGAACAGTCCCGAGGTGATGGCCGAACCAATTTGCTCACCCGAAACCGCCCGCAAAGCGCAGGAATTGCTGCGGGGCGTGGTGGAGCACGGCACCGCCAAACACATCAACAATCCGCACTATGCCATTGCCGGAAAAACCGGTACGACGCGGAAAATTATTAATGGTCTCTATAAAGAAGGCAGTTATTATACCTCGTTCATTGGCTACTTTCCGGCTAACAAGCCCAAATACAGCATGATAACGGTTGTTGACAGTCCGCAGGGCGACAATATAGACCTGCTGTATGCCGGTGCAGTGGCGGCACCGGTATTCAAACAGGTGGCCGACCGGATTGTGGCCTACGACATCCGAATGCACGCGCCCATCCGAGCGGGCGGGCGGCAGGCGCGCCCGGCAGATGCACTGCTGGCGGGCTACGCCGATGATCTGCACACGATTAGCTCGACCCTGAACATGGACGGCGAACCCGCCACCGAAGGCTGGGTAGAAACCACGCCCAGCGGTCGCTGGAAAACCAGACCCACCCGCGCCGACCGGGTGCCCGATGTGCGGGGCCTGACGCTGCGCGATGCCCTGTTTCTGCTCGAAAACCGGGGCTTCCGGGTGCTGGCCAACGGGCAGGGTAAAGTGACCGCGCAATCCATCGTGCCCGGAACGGGAACCAGCGAAACGACCACCAAAACCATTACGCTGAAACTGGGCTGAAAACGGGGCGCAGTCAGGCCGACGGGTTGCGCCCCGTCTCCGGGGAAACGCCACCCGATAGATGAATGAATTTTTCTTATAGCGGTTTCAGCACCAGCTTACGCCAGCGAACCTTGATGCCTCCGCCGTCGTGGATTTGCAGGGCAATAGAACCATTGGCCGCCCCAATTTTGGCATCGTGCATATCCACCATCGCTTTGCCGTTCAGATAGGTCTGCACGTGGTCGCCCCCAACCCGGATGCGCAGCGTGTTCCAGTCACCCGGTTTAAGAATGCTTTCTTTTTCGTCGGGTATTTTCTCTAACCAGCCCCGGCCATACGACTCATAAATACCGCCCGTGTCGTGGTTTTTTGGGGCCACTTCCACCTGCCAGCCGCTCACTTTGGTGCCCTCAATGCCTGACCGGAAGAATACCCCGCTGTTGCCGTTGGCTTCCTGTTTGAACTGCACCGACAAATCGAAATCCCGGTAGGTTTTCTCCGTTGCCAGGTACCCATACTGCTTGTGGGGGCCACTTTCGCAAATAAGTTCGCCCCCGGCTACGTACCATTTTTCGGTGCCATACACTTTCCAGCCACTTAAATCTTTGCCATTGAAAAGCACAATTTTTTTTGCGGGAGCAGCCCCGACAAAAAGGCTCAGCAGTAACCCAAAAACGCCTATTCGATTCATTTTTTCTGAGTGTTTAGTGCCTGTTTTGCCTTTTTTTATTACTATCGGGAGCCGACCATGACCACACAAACGGGA
>JAYVAP010000546.1:0-9421 GCA_043750915.1 Spirosoma sp.
TTTCTTTTTTCAGGGCTGGCGGGGCCAATGTCAGGCTGTTACCGGCGTGCCGGCCGATTTCACCGTTTTAATAATCACAGCGGCTACTTTGTAGGGGTCGGCCGCCGAGTTGGGCCGCCGGTCTTCGAGCCAGCCATTCCAGCCGCGCTCCACCGTGGCAATAGGAATACGGATGGATGCGCCCCGATCTGAGATACCGTAAGAGAATTGGTCGATGGACTGGGTTTCGTGTTTACCCGTCAGGCGCAGGTGATTATCGGCACCATACACGTCGATATGTTCTTTAATAACGTCGCCGGGCGCAAACGCCTGGCAAATGACATCGTAGGAATCTTTGTTGCCGGCCGTGCGCAGCACCGAGTTGGAGAAGTTGGCGTGCATACCCGATCCGTTCCAGTCGGTGTCGCCCAGCGGTTTACAGTGCCAGTTAATCCAAACGCCATACGACTCGCCAATGCGCTCGAGCAGGTAGCGGGCCACCCAAATCTGGTCGCCGGCAGCGCGGGCGCCTTTGGCAAAAATCTGAAATTCCCACTGCCCCGTTGCTACTTCGGCGTTGATGCCTTCAACGTTCAAACCAGCGTCTAAGCAAACGTCGAGGTGCTCCTCCACTATATCGCGGCCATAGGCGTTTTGGGCACCCACCGCGCAATAATACGGTCCCTGCGGCCGGTTGGGGAAGCCTTCGACCGGGAAACCCAGGGGCTTATCGGTTTCGAGGTCCCACAAAAAATACTCCTGCTCGAAGCCGAACCAGAAGTCATTGTCGTCGTCTTCAATGGTGGCGCGGCCATTGGTGGCGTGGGGTGTTCCGTCGGCGTTGAGCACTTCGCACATCACCAGAAACGCGCTTTTACGCTGTGGGTCGGGGCAGATATACACCGGCTTCAGCAGGCAGTCTGAGGAGCCGCCGAGGGCCTGCTCCGTCGAAGAACCATCGAAGGACCACATGGGGCAGTCTTCGAGGTTACCGGAGAAATCGGCTTCGATTTTGGTTTTAGAACGCAGGCTTTGGGTGGGCTTGTAGCCATCGAGCCAAATGTACTCTAACTTCGACTTTGCCATGATTATACGGGGGAATTAAATCGGATTGGGGTTTTGTTACAATACGTTCAGCAAATATAATGCAGCCTTACCATACCTTATAGAGGTACCTAAGCCATTTGGCCATATTTTTTACTGATTTTATAGAATTATTATAATTTAAATTGGCTCAGTACATATATCACCCTATTTTCTACAGAAATTTTTACCGTGCGAGATAAAGCCATATTACGGCAATTTATTAGATCAGGGCCACTTTGGGCTTCTTTTTTCTCTTGAAATGGGTAGTAATCTACTAAAATCACCCCTACTTCCTACAAAACATGCTGCCGTTGTGGTTCGTCTACATAACCCTGACCCTGCCGTTCCGGCTGATGCGGGTACTGTTTAGGCTGAAATAAATTGCCCCGCATCGCCCGATCAACTACTTTTGGGGGACGACTGCATGACTTATAACCCTATGACCGCTCCCCGTACCGACTGGACCCGCGCCGAAATCGCCGATATTTTCAACTCGCCCGTGCTCGACCTGGTCTACCGGGCCGCTACCATTCACCGCCAACACCACGACCCGCAGGAGGTGCAGGTTTGCACGCTGCTGTCGGTCAAGACGGGCGGCTGCCCCGAAGACTGTGCCTACTGCCCGCAGGCCGCCCGCTACCATACCGCCGTAACGGTGCATAAACTTCTGGAAGTAGACGAAGTGCTCACGGCCGCACAACGGGCCAAAGATACCGGCAGCACGCGTTTTTGCATGGGTGCGGCCTGGCGCGAAGTGCGCGACAACCGCGATTTCGACAAGGTTTTGGATATGGTGCAGGGCGTGAACAAAATGGGACTGGAGGTGTGCTGCACCCTCGGGATGCTTACCGAAAGCCAGGCGCAGAAACTTAAAAATGCCGGGCTGTATGCCTACAACCACAACCTCGACACCAGCGAGGAATTTTACGGCGACATTATCAGCACCCGCACCTACGACGACCGCTTAGACACGCTCGGCCACGCCCGCAAAGCCGGTATTTCAGTTTGCTCGGGCGGCATCATCGGCATGGGCGAGTCGGATCAGGACCGCATTGGCATGTTGCACACGCTGGCCACGCTGCCGCAACACCCCGAATCGGTGCCGGTCAATGCGCTGGTGCCGGTGGCGGGCACACCCCTCGAAGACCAGCCGCGCGTGTCGGTTTGGGAGATGATTCGGATGATTGCGACCGCCCGGATTATTATGCCCAACGCCATGGTTCGCCTGTCGGCGGGGCGCGTCCGGATGAACACCGAAGAGCAGGCGCTGTGCTTTCTGGCCGGTGCCAACTCTATTTTTGCGGGCGATAAGCTCCTCACCACGCCCAACCCCGGCGAGGACCTTGATCAGCAACTGTTCCAGACCCTCAACATCCGGCCCCGACTGGCGTTTAAAGACCACCACGGCAGACCGGCCACCAAACCAGCCGTTGTGTTTGAGCAAATTCCGGTCTGATATTAACCCAACGACTGCCCTATCTCTTTTACTGTGATGCAAAACTTTCGCTTCCTAACCGCTGCCCTCCTCCTCTTGCTAACGGGTACCCCGGCTGTTTTTGCCCAGAGCCAGCCCGTGAATCGGCCGCCTGACAGGGCCGGAAATCCCGTTTTCAAGGGTTGGTATGCCGATCCTGAAGGAGCAGTCTTTGGTGGAAAATACTGGATTTACCCCACTTCTTCAGCGCCGTTCGATGAACAGGTGTGGCTGGATGCGTTTTCGTCGCCCGACCTGATTCACTGGACTAAACACCCCCGCATTCTGGACACAACAGCCGTGCGCTGGGTGAAACGGGCCTTGTGGGCACCGGCCATCGTCAAAAAAGGAGCCCAATACTTCCTGTTTTTCGGTGCCAACGACATCCACGATGGCCAGAAAGAGGTGGGCGGCATTGGCGTGGCGGTGGCCGACAATCCGGCTGGTCCTTTTCGTGATTACCTCGGCAAGCCGTTAGTGGGCCAGATTCACAACGGTGCCCAGCCGATCGATCAGTTCGTTTTTCGGGATCAGGACGGGGCCTATTACTTGCTTTATGGCGGATGGGGGCACTGCAACATGGCCCGGCTAAACGCCGATTTTACGGGCTTCATTCCGTTTGCCGATGGTACCACCTTTCGGGAAGTTACGCCAAAAGGCTACGTAGAAGGACCGGTGATGTTTGTCCGAAAGGGCCGGTATTATTTCATGTGGTCGGAAGGGAGCTGGGCCGGTCCCGACTATTCGGTGGCCTATGCGGTGGCGAAAACACCGTTTGGGCCGTTTGAGCGGGTCGGAAAAATTCTACAGCAGGACCCCGCCGTGGCAACGGGTGCGGGCCACCACTCGGTTATTCAGCGGCCCGGGGCCGACGAGTGGTACATTGTTTATCACCGTCGGCCGCTCACCGAAACCGACCAGAATCACCGCGAAACCTGCATCGACCAGTTGTTTTTCGACGCGCAGGGCAACATAAAACCGGTAAAAATCACGACCGAAGGTGTTCGGGCAAGGCGGCTCAAGCCCTGACCCAAGCTATACCCCCAGCAGCCGGTGGGCCGCCGAAACGGGCAATAATCGACCGGATTCGTCCAGCAAACCCATGTGCTGCAGCCAGGCTTCGAACTCAGGGGCGGGGGGGCGTTTGAGCAGGTCGCGCAGGTAGAGCGCGTCGTGAAAACTGGTGCTCTGGTAGTGCAGCATCACATCGTCGGCACCGGGAATGCCCATGATGAAAGTGACACCCGCCACACCCAGCAGCGTCAGCAACGTGTCCATGTCGTCCTGATCGGCTTCGGCGTGGTTGGTGTAGCAAACATCGACACCCATGGGCAGACCCAGGAGTTTGCCGCAGCAATGGTCTTCCAGACCGGCCCGGATAATCTGCTTGCCATCGTAGAGGTACTCCGGCCCGATGAATCCCACCACCGAATTCACCAGCAGCGGATCAAAGGCCCGCGCCACGGCATAGGCCCGCACTTCGGCTGTTTGCTGATCCATACCGTGGTGGGCGTTGGCCGAGAGCGCACTGCCCTGCCCCGTTTCAAAGTACATCACGTTTTGGCCCACCGTTCCGCGCTTCAGCGATTGGGTGGCCTCCTGGCCTTCGCGCAGCAGGGCCAGATTTATGCCAAACGACGCATTGACGGCTTCGGTACCGCCAATACTCTGAAACGCCAAATCGACTGGTGCCCCCTGTTCAATGGCCTGAATGGTGGTGGTGAGGTGGCTCAGCACGCACGACTGCGTGGGAATGGCGAATCGCTCGCGCACGGCATCGATCATGGTTAGCAGCCGGATGGTCGTTTGCACGTGGTCCGTAGCGGGATTAATGCCAATGACCGCGTCGCCCGCTCCATACAGCAACCCATCGACTAAACTGGCGGCAATGCCCCGCGCGTCGTCGGTGGGGTGGTTGGGTTGCAGCCGCGTGCTGAGCCGCCCGCGCAACCCAATGGTGTTGCGAAATTTAGTGACAACTTCGCACCTTGCTGCTACCGTGATCAAATCCTGGTTGCGCATCAGTTTCGACACTGCCACCACCATTTCGGGCGTCAGACCGGTGCTCAGGCGGGTCAGCATGGCGGTGTCGGTAGTGTGGGCCAGCAAAAAGTCGCGGAATCCGCCAACGGTCAGGTGCCGGACGGGGGCAAACGCTGGCGCATCGTGGGTGTCAATGATGAGCCGCGTCACTTCGTCGGTTTCGTAGGGCACCACGGCTTCGTTCAGGAACTGGGTCAGCGGTAAATCGGCGAGGACCATCTGAGCGGCCACCCGCTCCTCGGCCGACCGGGCCGCCACGCCCGCCAGCAAATCGCCCGAGCGCAGGGGCGTGGCGCGGGCCAGCAGCGTTTTAAGGTCCTCAAAGACGTAGGTTGTCTGGCGGACGGTATGGCGATAGGGCATAAAACGGGCGCAGGGCGGATGGTGCTGATACCAGCAGGATGGGTGTTGGATGGGGAGATACCCGGCTAAATACCGTAACTTTCCGGGCTAATACACAAGAGAACCAATCGTAAACCAGTCAAAATTATGGGAAGAGGAGATCAAAAATCGCGCAGAGGTAAAATTTCAATGGGTTCTTACGGCGTTACCCGCCCCCGCACATCGAGCAAGTTAACGGTGCCCGCTAAGGCTACGCCCGCCCCCGCCGAACCGGCAGCCGCTGGCGAAAAGGCATAGTATCCTCAACAGAACCAGACACCAGAGGGGGTGCCATCAGCTATTAAACGGCCGACGGCACCCCCTCCGGTTTTACCGGCAGTGGCACTATGACAAGCCGGTTCAGCGCGTTTTGGCCTTACCCGGTTTGGGAACGGCGTTGATCGGCTCCGGGGCAGTTGGCACCGGCACGGTTGGTATGGCTGGGGCAGGATGTTGGCGAATTTCGTAAACAACAACAAATCCGAATAGCAAGATCAACAGCACGTTACAAATCAGATCGATGATATCGCCGGTTTTGGCGGCCGGCGGGTCGAAGCGGAGTTCAATGGTATGTTTGCCCGCCGGAACGCGCATGGCCCGCAGCACATAATTGGCCCGCAGGTGCGGGGTCGGTTTCCCGTCGATAAAAGCCTGCCAGTCTTCATGGCCCCGGTAATAAATCTCAGAAAATACCACCAGTCCACCGCGCACGGCATTGGCCTGATACAGTAGTTTGTCGGGCCGGTAGCTTGTCAGCTGAATGGTGCTGCCGCTGTGGTCGAGTGTGGCAGGCAGGCCGTTCAGTTGTGCCATAAACCGTTTGTCGACCACCGCTGAATCGCGCGGGTTGAGGGTTTTCATGGCCGCTATCTCCGCATCGGCATCGGCCACGGGTTGCACGTGCCCTACAAACCAGGCTGCCCCCAGCACCGCCGGATTTGGTAACGCCACCGGACTTGTGGGTTGCTGCGGATCGGCACCGGGAGCCTGTCCCGGCGAATCTGCGCGGGCCTGAATGATGTATTTTGCGTTGAGCATGTTGAGCATGTTGAGCGTGTTGCCCGGAAACGCATAGGAAACCAGCTCCTGATACCGGCGCAACTTGGCCGCATGATAGCCGCCAACAGACCGGTGAAAATAGGATGTCCGGTTGCTGTTCATAAAATCAACCGTTTGGTCGAATACGCGGTAGCCGGGGGTTTTGTCGGTCAGAATCTGCTCGTCGGCGGGCGTTGGCTCAAAAATCTGGGCGGCCTGCGCTTTGGAAATAAAATCGGCATTGTTCAAAAACCGCTTGTCAACGCCAAATAGGTCGAACACCACAATGGCCAGCAGCAGGGGGTAAAAAATAACCGGTTTGATTTTATGGGTCGCCAACGCCCAAACCGCCCCGGCGGTGAGCACAATCAGGATCACCGACCGAAACGCGTCGGCCCGTAACAGGCTCTGCCGGTCGCTGATGAGGGCGGTTTGAAACTCTTTGGCCGCTTCACCAAAATATGATGCCAGCCGGTCGAGATCGGCTGGCGTTTGAAATGTAAAAAATGTGCCGCCCAGCACGGCCAGCACGAGCGCGACACCGGCCGTCAGACCCAGGCTAATCAGCAGCGGTTGCCGGAGCCGGGCCAGGGTCAGTTTCTGGGTCACTATGGTTTGCACGGCCAGAGCCGCCCCGGCACCAATGAACAACTGGGCTAAGCAAAGGGCCATGGTCATGGCACGAAACTTGTTCAGATACGGCAGGTAATCGAACAGAAGATAGTTGATAGCCGCGAAGTTTTTGCCCCACGCCAGCATAATCATGAGTAAAGCCGCACTCAGCAACCACCAGCGGGTAGCTCCCGGAATAATGAACAGGCCCAGCACAAACAGAAACAGCAAGGCCGCGCCCGCGTAGGCCGGGCCGCCCACTGCCGGCTGATCGCCCCAGTAGGCCGGTGCGCCCAGTTCAACAAACTGCTTCGCCGAGGCTGGATCAAGTCCTTTGGCTATCAGGGCCTTATAGAAATCAGAACCCGTTGTTAGCCCCCCGCCCGATGCTCCGCCAAACGCATTGGGAACGAGCAGCGTCAGCGTTTCGGCCTTGCCGTAGCTATAGCTGAACGCATATTCTTTGTCTAAGCCGCCCCGCGTGGATGCGCCCGGCGTGGATGCGCCCCGCGTGGATGCGTCGGGATTAGTCGTTTTGGCCGTTAGCTCCGAGCTGCCACGAATGGTTTCTTTCGTATATTGGTTGAGCACAAGCAGTCGTTTGCCGAAGCTCCCGGCGGCCACCACGCCCACCACGGCCAGCGTGGTCAGCCCCAGCACCAATTGTCGGGTTTTGCCCGCCCGTATCAGCGCAATGCCTTCGATGAGTATCAGCAAGCCGATGGTCAGAAACAGATAGTAGGTAATTTGAATGTGGTTGGCTCCCAGCTCCATACACCCAAACAGGCCCGTGACAGCCGCACCGGACCAGTAGCGTCCGCGCAGGCACAGCAACACCCCTGCCAGCAAGCCCGCCCCAAAAGCCATGGCGTATAGCTTGGAGACGTGGCCCGCTTCGAGGCTAACAATGCCGAACGTGCCAAAGCCATAGGCCACCGCTCCCAGTGCCGACACCCAGGCGTTGCAGCCCAGCACCACCAGCAGCAGATAAGCCCCCAGCATGACCATGAACACCACACTGGCCGTATTGGGCAGCAGACCGATAACGGCCATAACCGCCTTATAAACAAATATATACGGGTAATTAAAGTCGATCATGTAGCCCGGCATACCGCTGAAAACGGCATCGGTCCAGAGGGGTTTTTCGCCCGTGGCCTTTGTAATTTCACGGATTTCCTGGGCTGAGGCCGATGCCTGCTGCACATCGGCCATGGACAGCGTTTTGCCCGACAGCACCGGCGAAAAGTAGATAATGGCCAGCACGAGCAGCCCCAGCACGGCAATCAGGTGTGGGCGCAGGCGCGTTCCGATGCCCGGCTGAAAGAGGGTTGGTTGATTCATAGATAAACGTAGTAGGCAGCCCAAAGATACAGGTTTTGGACAAACCGTCAGGTGCGCCCAATCGTAGAAACGCAACATTTTGCCGGTCCGCCGGTGCGGTCTCCTCATGCGTTAGCCACATTCTGCGCCCAGGAACGAACTTTCGCCTTGGCTGGGACTACGGGTGCAACGGATTGTTTATAGCCCCCAAAAAGACGACGGCAGGTCGCGGTACCGGATGGATCTGCCTGTTTACCTAATTCAACCGTAGCCCTTGCTCAACTTCATGCCGGCTCATTTCGCGAACCTGACCCGGCATAAGGGCGGTGGCCATGAGGTTTTCGATGGCCTGGCGCACGAGCCGCAGCGTTGGAAAACCCACGGCAGCCGTCATTTTGCGCACCTGCCGGTTTTTGCCTTCGTGGAGCGAGATCGCCAGCCACGATGTTGGGATACTGGCGCGGTAGCGGATGGGGGGCGTGCGAACGGGCAAATCGGGATTGGGCAACAGCCGGGCAGTGGCGGGCAGTGTTTGGTAGGGTTTGCCATCGACCGAAATCGTGACACCCGCGTCCAATTTCCGACAGGCTTCATCGGTCAACGCGCCCTCCACCTGCACGTAATAGGTTCGGTTGTGGCGAAATTTGGGGTTCAGCAGGCGGTGGTTCAGTGAGGTGTCGTTGGTCAGCAGCAGCAGGCCCTCGCTGTCGGCATCGAGCCGCCCAACGGGGTATACGTCGGTAGGGAAGTCGAATGCCAGATCGGCCAGCGTTGGTTTATTACCCGCTGGCGAGAATTGGGAAAGCATCCCGTAGGGTTTATAAATCAGGAAATAGCGTAGTGGGTTCAAGGGCCTGTTTTTTTGTTCATCACAAGGCATCAGCCAGCGAGAGCCACAGCGGGCAGTGGTCGGCATGGACGGCATCGGGCCGCAGTTGGCAGTCCATGAGCCGGTCTCGTAGCGTGTCGGTTACGGATGCGTAGTCGATGCGCCAGCCTTTGTTGCCGGCGCGGGCACCGGCGCGGTAGCTCCACCAGCTGTAGGCGCGCTCGTCGGGATGTTTCTCCCGAAATGCATCGGTCATACCGCTGGCAAACCACCGATCCATCCAGGCGCGTTCGTTGGGCAGAAAGCCGGTGGTGTTTTTATTCCGCACGGGGTCGTGAATGTCCAGCGCGGTATGGGCTATGTTGTAGTCGCCCACCACAATCAGGTTCGGGCGGGTTTGCCGCAGCTGCTGTACGTAATTGTAGAAATCGCGCAGAAAATCCATTTTAACGCCCTGTCTTACGTCGCCCATGGTACCGGAGGGGAAATAACAGTTCAGGAGCGTCAGGTCGGCAAAGTCGGCACGCAGAATGCGCCCTTCGCAGTCGTAGCGGGCCAGTCCGCAGCCGGTCACCACGTTGGTGGGCGGTATGCGCGAAAAGGTAGCAACCCCGGCATAGCCTTTTTTTTCGGCCGCGTGCCAGTGCCAGGCATAACCC
>JAYVAP010000547.1:0-4774 GCA_043750915.1 Spirosoma sp.
CCGATGAACCTCAAAAATGCCCGCCGTGACATTGCCGACGCGATGATTACACAGAACAGGTATATTTTTTAAATCAGACTCTCGTCCGGAAGTAGCCGGAACGGTCCCATGTGGGACCGTTCCGGTTTGCTATCGCCCCCGGATATAAATGTCCTTAATATGCCTTCAGGCTCAGGTCTAAGCTCTTGACCTGGTGGGTCAGTGCGCCGGATGAGATGAAGTTCACGCCTGTTTCGGCGTAGGCACGCAAGTTGGTTTCATCAATACCCCCCGATGCTTCGGTTACAAAACGACCATCGATGAGTTGCACCATCTCGCGGATCCCCTCGGGCCGAAAATTATCCAGCAAAATGACATCAACACGGGTCGCTTCCGACTGTCCCACGCGCAGGACTTCATCTACCTCGGCGCGGTTGCGGGTTTCTATTTCAATGCGCAACGTCCGCCCCGTCTCCTTCAGATAGGTTACAGCTTTGGTGATAGCCGCTTCGATACCACCGGCAAAATCGACGTGGTTATCTTTAATCAGGATCATGTCGTATAACCCAATGCGGTGATTGGTGGCCCCGCCGATTTTAGTGGCCATTTTCTCGCAAATGCGGAAGTTGGGCGTGGTTTTTCGGGTATCCAACAATTTTGCTTCTGTTCCCTTCAGCAGTTCTACCAACCGGCGGGTGTGGGTGGCAATGCCGCTCATGCGCTGCATTGTGTTAAGCACCAACCGCTCGGCTGTAAGGATGTTGCGGGCGTTGCCGCTAACGGTCAGCACAATATCGCCGGGTTTAATTGTATCGCCGTCGTGCATGAGCACCTCAACTACAAAACGGGGGTCAACTTGGGCAAAAATGGCCTGTGCCACTTCAACACCCGCCAGCACCCCGGCTTCTTTGACTAACAGCCGGGCGCGTTTTTGGGCATCGGCCGGAATGGTCGCGAGCGACGTATGGTCACCATCGCCAATATCTTCGGCCAAAGCCAACTGGATAAATTCGTGCAGATTCATGGCTGCAAGGTAAGGGATTTTTCTTTCGACCCACTTAAACCGTGCTTATCCTGCCAATCGTGGTCAAATCATTTGCACATCTCCCAAAATGGTACGAAATTTGTAATTCGTTTACCGAAATCATGAAGCAACCCCGCATCATACAACGTCTTTCTGGCCTTTTACTGGCCACGTTGATGCTGTTTATGGCGGGTTGGGGACATACCGGGCTGGCACAACAGCAGGCGTTGCAAACAAAAAAAGCGGCACGGGCTGTTGATGGGCACACAAAAGCAACGCAGGCACATAATGCTAAATCGACTGATGCTCAGCTGACTGCGGCTCAGTTTGAAGCGGTGGTGATGCCCGCACCAACGGTAGGTGGCGGTAGTCAGACGGCCTTTTTGCTACCCGTGCCGGCCTGCATGATTCTGATGCTGTTGCGCGTTCCCCGGCTCCGGCATTTTACGTTTCCCCACTATTTCTTTGCTTACCTGCGCTACGTTTTTGGGCACACCATTGCGCCCAACGCGCCCTAAGTTGTTTGCTGCCCGTTCTGTGGCCGCATCCGTCGTGGTCGAGACTGCGGTTCTCCAAGAGCAGTCCGACGCATTAACATTCTTCATCGTCTTTCCTGTCATCATCCCAAAACAGGCTGAAGCCTGGGTTACATAATGCAAAATAAAACCGGAATACTCATTCTGACGGGTGTCATCACGGCAATATGCCTGTACTTCCTGTCATTCACGTTCGTCTCGCGAAACATCAAGTCCGATGCCGAGGCCTACGCCACCAACAAATCAGGTCAGGTGGACCGCGTTAAAAAACAACGCTATCTCGATTCGCTCTGGAAAGAACCCGTTTACCTCGGCAGTACCCTACAGGAAGTAACTGAGCGGGAATTAGGCCTGGGCCTTGATCTACAGGGCGGTATGCACGTGGTGCTGGAAGTGTCGCCAGCCGACATTCTGCGGGCACTGTCGGGCAATAACCGGGATCCTAAATTTGCGGAGGCCCTCAAAAAAACCGCCGAGGATCAGAAAACCAGCAAAACCAGTTTTGTCGACCTGTTTGTGGGCAACTATAAAGCAGCGGCCCCCGACAGCAAGTTGGCCAGCCTGTTTGCCACCAGTGCCAACCGGGGCAAAATCAGCTACCAGTCGTCGGACACCGAAGTTAAAAAGATGCTGAACAGCGAGGTCGATGGTGCCATTGCCCGTGCCTACCAGATCATTCAGGCCCGTGTCGACAAGTTTGGCGTGGCCAACCCCAACATTCAGCGGTTGCCGGGTTCGGGCCGGATTCAGATTGAGCTGCCGGGCGTCGATAACCCCGAGCGCGTTCGTCGGTTGCTTACGGGTGCGGCCAAGCTGGAATTTACGGAAGTATACCGCCTGAACGAACTCTCGCCGGCCATTGAAGGCATGGGGGCTTATTTGCTGCGCGAGGAAGCGGTCCGTAAAGTCTCCCTGAAGCCCACATCGGGTACGACAACTAAACCGGCTGCGGGTACGAGCGCCACAGGGTCGAGCTTAGAGTCGCAGCTGGCCCAGGGCGGCAAGAAAGATTCGACCGGTGGTAAAGCCAAAACCGACACGGCCATGGCTTCTGCCCAGGGCACCGCATTAACCCAATTGTTTATGCCCGTTGGTCAGGATCAGCTGGGTGTTTATCTGAAAGATACCGCCCGCGCCAACGCCGTGCTGAACGCGTCCGAGGTACGGAACCTGTTTCCTGCCGACGCGTTTTTTGCCTGGGACCGCAAGCCCTTCAAAGCCACTGACGGCAAGGAGATTTTACCCCTTTATTTTCTGAAGAAGCCCGCCGGCCGCGCGCCCCTCGAAGGAAACGTCATTACGGATGCCGCCAATGACTACGACGACCGGGGCCGCCCGGAGGTAACCATGAACATGAACGCCGAAGGTGCCCGCAAGTGGAAAAACCTGACGGCCGCCAACGTAGGTCGGCCAGTGGCCATTTTGCTCGATAACCTCGTGTATACGGCACCCAACGTACAGAACGAAATTCCCAACGGTCGCTCCAGCATCTCAGGCAACTTCACGGTTGAAGAAACCAAAGATATGTCCAACGTGCTGAAGGCCGGTAAACTGCCTGCCCCAACCAACATTGTGGAGGAAAGTGTGGTAGGTGCCACGCTTGGTTCCGAAGCCGTGCAGGCGGGGGTGCTCTCGTCCATCATCGGGATTCTGCTGGTGCTGGTGTTTGTGGTGTTCTACTACAACCGGGCCGGCTTCATTGCCGACCTGGCCTTAGTGATTAACCTGTTTTTTCTGCTGGGCGTTATGGCTTCGCTCGGTGCTGTGCTTACCATGCCGGGTATTGCCGGTATCGTGCTGTCGATTGGTATGGCCGTAGATGCCAACGTGCTCATTTTTGAGCGTATCAAAGAAGAACTGGCCCTGGGTAAAAGTTTTAAAGTAGCCGTGACGGATGGATTCAAAAATGCGCTGTCGTCCATCATCGACTCCAACGTAACGACCTTTCTGACCGGAATTATCCTGTTTATTTTTGGTACGGGCCTGATTCTGGGTTTCGCCACCACGCTGATTATCGGTATTCTCACTTCGTTGTTTGCGGCCATTTTCATCACCCGCCTGATGCTGGAATATTACATCCGTAACGGAAAAACCCTGTCATTCACGTCGTCGTGGTCGAAGAACCTATTCAAAGACTCCAACTTCGATTTCGTCTCGCGCCGGAAACTTTACTACACCGTCTCGTCGGTCATTATCGGGTTGGGCATCATCTCGATTATTTTTAAGGGCTTCGGGCTGGGTGTCGATTTCAAGGGCGGACGCTCCTACGTGGTGCGTTTTGAGAAAGCCGTCAGTACCGACGCTGTTCGGACCTCGCTGGCGCGTGTGCTGGGCGCGTCGCCGGAAGTGAAAACCTACGGCGGAACAGGCATTGGATCGAACCAGGTGAAAGTAACCACGCCCTACCTGATCGATGATAACACGCCGGGAGCCGACAAGCGGGCCGAAACGGCTATCTATAAAGGGTTGTCGGCCATTAGTGGAAACCCCGCCCGGATCGAGAGTTCGCAAAAAGTAGGCCCCACCATTGCCTATGACATCCTGACCTCGGCTCTGTGGTCTATTTTGCTGGCCGTAGCCGCCGTGTTTCTGTATATCCTGATCCGCTTCAAGCGGTTGGCGTTTGGCTATGGGGCGGTGGTTGCACTGTTTCACGATGTACTCGTGATTCTGGCTATCTTCTCCATTTTCAACGGACTGCTGCCCTTCTCGCTCGACGTGGATCAGGCATTTGTGGGGGCGTTGCTCACCATCATGGGCTATTCCATGAACGATACGGTGGTGGTCTTCGACCGGGTTCGCGAGTATCTGGCCGAGAACAAGGGTAAAAAAGAAAGCATCCCAACCATTATCAACAATGCCCTCAACGCCACGCTGAGCCGCACCGCCGTTACGGGTTTCTCCACCATTCTGGTGCTGCTGGTGCTGTTTATCTTCGGGGGCGAAACCATCCGGGGCTTCTCATTCGCCATGCTGATCGGCGTTATCGTTGGCACCTACTCGTCGCTCTTCGTGGCTACACCGATTGTGGTGGATTACCTGAGCCGCGACCAGGACAAGGATGATGCCGACAAACCGGTTGTGGCGGAAAAGAAAGTGGGCTACGACGCTGTGCCCATTGAGTTCACAACTACCAACACGGCCACGCCCGAGGAGTTTACGGCTAAGAAAGAGAAAAAAGAGAAGAAGCCCCTGATCCGTCCCTCGCAAACGTAGGTCGGCCGGGCAAACGGGT
>JAYVAP010000548.1:0-2377 GCA_043750915.1 Spirosoma sp.
GAGCCACACGTTGCCCTGCTCCGATTTGCCAAACTTGGTTCCGTCGGACTTTGTCACCAATGGCGTGGTGAGTGCAGACGCCTGTTGTTGGGGAGGTCCGTCGGTTTGCCCGCTTTCTTTCCGGCGAATCAGCTCGGTGCCGGTTGTGATGTTGCCCCACTGATCGGAGCCTCCCATTTGCAGCCGCACGTTGCGGTTCTTGTAGAGCCAGTAGAAATCGTAGCCCTGCAACAGCTGGTACGAAAATTCGGTAAACGAAATGCCCGTGTCGAGCCGCTTTTTCACCGAATCCTTGGCCATCATATAATTTACGCTGATGTGCTTGCCCGCTTCGCGCAGGAAACCCAGGAACGAAATCTCCTTAAACCAGTCGTAATTATTGACCATTTCGGCAGCGTTTTCTCCGCAGTCAAAATCGAGAAAACGGGCCAGCTGTTTCCGAATAGCCTCCTGATTATACTGGAGTGTCTCTTCCGACAGAAACTCACGCTCGGCGGCCTTGCCCGACGGGTCGCCAATCATGCCGGTGGCCCCGCCAACCAGCGCAACCGGTTTATGACCGGCCCGCTGCAAATGCACGAGCAACATAACGGTGGCTAAGTTGCCAATGTGCAGCGACGCAGCTGTTGGGTCGAAGCCGATGTAGCCCGCCGTGGGCTGATTGCTCAACTGCTCCTCAGTGCCGGGTGTCATGTCGTGCAACATGCCCCGCCAGCGTAATTCTTCAATGAAATTCATGGTATGTGGCGCGAAATCGGCAGCAAATTAATCTCATGGCAATAGCAGCGACGAATCGCCGTAACTCAGAAAACGGTAATCGTTCGTCAATGCCTGGTCGTATACCCGTTGCCAGTTGTTACCAATGAGGGCGGCAATGAGCAAAATCAACGTGGATCCGGGCTGATGAAAATTGGTGATGATGCCTTTACACAATTTAAAGGTATAGCCCGGCATGATGTAAATACCGGTGTGGGCAACCACCGACTCCTGCCCGCTACGAATAAGGTACTGCAAAACGGCGTTGAGCGCATCGGCGGGTGCCGGTTGCTGGTCGGCGGGCGTTTCGAAGGCCACGCGCTGATTGAGGTAAAATGGGTTAGGGTCCTGCCGCAGTAGCTGAACGCCCATCCAGTATAAACTCTCTAAGGCACGCATGGACGTGGTGCCCACGGCGATCAGGCAATCCAGATGCCGGAGCAGGTTTTCAATATTTTGCCGGGTATACACAACCTGTTCGGTGTGCATGTGATGCGCCCGTACATCATCGGTTTTGATGGGCTGAAACGTACCGGCCCCCACGTGCAGGGTCAGACAGTCGTGTTCAATAGCCTGTTGGGCCAGCGCGTCGAACACGGCGGTCGTGAAATGAAGCCCGGCAGTGGGTGCGGCAACGGCTCCTTCCTGTTTGGCATAAATGGTCTGGTAGGTTTCCCGATCGGCGGCAACGGTGGCCCGCTTGAGGTAGGGCGGCAGGGGAATCTCGCCCGCGTGCTGAATCACCTGCGCAAACGTCAGATCGGCGGGTTGCCAGCTCAGGCTAACCGTCGACTGCTCATAATTATGCCAGGTGGCGGTTAGCCTGACGGTGCCCACAGGCGTGGGTATCTCCGTTGTGAGCGGCTCGGTGGGTTTCCAGCGTTTGCGATTGCCAATCATTGCCTGCCAGACCGACGATCCCGTGGCTTCCATGGCCTCGCTGATGGAAAGCATGGCCACCGGCTGCGCACCCCCACCGCTGTCGGCCGCATTTGGCTCGATAGGAAGCGGGTTTAGCAGAAACAACTCGATAACAGCACCGGTTGGGTTGGTGAAGTGCAGCCGTGCCGGCATCACTTTTGTGTTGTTGAACACCAGAAAACTGCCCGCCGGCAACAAACCGGGCAGGTCCGAAAAGTGGGCGTGGCTGATCTGCCCGGCCCGGTAAACGAGCAGTTTGGAGGCATCGCGTTGTGATAATGGAAAACGGGCAATGCGCTCGTCGGGCAGCTCATACTGAAACTGACTCAGGCGTAGTTCGGTTGGGTCAGTCATCATCACTCGGTTTCATAAACAGTCGGATTGGCAACGAAATGAGTACCGTAACCAGAATGGCCCCACTCAGGGGCAGCAGCCAGGCATAGTCGATGGCCTGAATGGTGCGGGCCGAGCGGTTCAGAAACGACAGCACCATCAGCCCCAGGGCCAAAACGGTGTTGATAGCCGCCATGAGGGCATAAAACCAATTGGCCATCACCTCGTTCAGGGCCGACCGGTGGCTGGCCCAGGCAAGCCGGTTTGGCACGGGCACCTGCGCCATTCGGATGCGCGGAAACAAACGGGCAACGGCGTTGACGAGCGTGTTGTTGATCAGAAAAATAGCCACGGCCACGTAAAACAA
>JAYVAP010000549.1:0-2768 GCA_043750915.1 Spirosoma sp.
CCCGCATTCAGCCCTGCAACAGCAACGCCCGCGAAGGGGTGGATGGGCTGAGCCCATCCCAAACGGTGGAAGCAGCCCAGCCGGTGGTGATGCCTGCCGACGGAGAGCCTGCCGATCTGGTGGTATCGCCAAACCCCAGCACGGGCTTGGTCAATTGTCGGTATGTGGTGCGGCAGCCGGGCCGCGTGGCACTAACGGTTTCCGATGTGCAGGGCCTCCTGGTGCTGCCGGGTTTCACTTTGCCAGACCAGCAGCCGGGTCAGTATGAGACGACGCAGGATTTGTCGGCCCTGCCATCGGGCCTGTATCTGATCCAGCTCGAGACGGCGGCTGGCAAATCAACGGCGCGGGTGGTATTGCAACGCTAACCGAACCATAAAAAGGCATGATCTGGTCGGCCAATGGCTCGACGGCTTGTTTACCGTAGCCCTTAATTCGCCATTTCCCTGCCATTAATGTATCAACCATAAAAAAACAGCCTGTAAGTAGTTAGCTTACAGGCTGTTGAAATGTGCCGAAGGCGAGACTCGAACTCGCATGTCCGTGAAGACACACGCCCCTGAAACGTGCGTGTCTACCAATTTCACCACTTCGGCATTGTGGTGTTGCCCCTGCTTGGAAGCGGGCCACCGTTGTGGTGCAAATATACGCTGCGCGTCCGCTCTTGTGCAAGCGTTTACCGAAAAAAAATAAGTCTACCGCTCAAAAGTCAGTCGCTCACCCGCCCGGTCGGCCAGGAAGTTGCCCTGCTCATACACCAACTCGCCCGACACAATCGTGTGGGTTACCGCAGCCCCAAAGGTATGGCCCTCCAACGGCGACCAACCGCACTGATACAGCAGGTTCTGCTGGGAAACGGTCGTTGGCTGGTTAGTATCAAACAGGACCAGATCGGCCCAGTAGCCCTCCCGCACGTAGCCGCGCCGGTCAATCTGAAAACAGTCGGCGGGGGCGTGGCACATTTTGCGCACTAACGTTTCGAGGGGCAGTTTGCCCTGTTGCACAAAGTCGAGCATCATCAGCAGCGGGTGCTGCACCAGCGGCAGGCCCGCCGGTGCCTGCCAGTAGGGTTGCTGTTTCTCGGCCCAGGTATGGGGGGCGTGGTCGGTGGCAATAATATCTAAGCGGTCGTCGAGCAGGGCGGCCAGCAGGGCGGCTTTGTGGTGGGGTGCTTTGATGGCTGGGTTGCACTTGATCTGATTACCCAGCCGGGCGTAGTCATCACTGTCGAACCAGAGGTGATGCACGCATACTTCGGCCGTTATGCGCTTGTTGGTCAGGGGAATGGTGTTATCGAAAAGCGACAGCTCATCGGCGGTTGAGATGTGCAGCACGTGCAGCCGCGTGTTGTGCCGCCGGGCTAACTCAACGGCCAGCGAAGACGATATAAGGCAGACTTCTTCGTTCCGAACGAGCGGATGAGTGCGGGCGGGCGCGTCGTTGCCATACTCGGCACGGTAGCGTTCGGTATTGGCGCGGGCGGTGGCTTCGTCTTCGCAGTGGGTGGCAATGAGCATGGGACTGTTGCGAAACAGTTCGTTCAGCACGTGTTCATCATCGACCAGCATATTGCCCGTCGATGACCCCATAAACACTTTAATTCCGCAAACGGAGCGCGGGTCGGTACGCAGCACCTCGTCCAGATTATTGTTCGAGACACCCATAAAAAACGAGTAGTTTGCCATCGATGTGCGGGCGGCAATGGCGTATTTATCGGCCAGCAGGGTCTGCGTCAGCGCGTTGGGAACGGTGTTGGGCATCTCCATATAGGTGGTGACACCCCCGGCCACGGCCGCCCGCGACTCCGACCGGATGGTGGCTTTGTGGGTAAGGCCCGGCTCACGAAAATGCACCTGGTCGTCAATGATGCCGGGCATCAGATATTTCCCGGCGGCATCGATAATCTGGGTGGCACTGTGGTCAGACAAACCGGGGCCTATCCGGGTAATAAACCCGTTTTCGATCAGCACATCGGTTTCGGTAATGCGGCCTTCGTTAATCAGGCGGGCATTTCGGATCAGGCGTTTAGGCATAAGGTTCGGGCGGCCTCTTTGGCAAAGTAGGTTAAAATTATGCTGGCTCCGGCCCGCTTAATGGCCATTAGCGATTCCATCATGGCGCGTTCGCCATCGAGCCAGCCGTTTTGGGCGGCTGCTTTTATCATGGCATATTCGCCACTGACGTTGTAGGCGGCAATGGGTAGGTTATAGGCATCGTGCAGGCTTTTGATAATATCCAGATAGGGCAGGGCGGGTTTTACCATCAGAAAATCGGCTCCTTCGGCAACGTCAAGTTCGGCTTCGATCAGGGCTTCGCGGCTGTTGGCGGGGTTCATCTGATACGTTTTTTTATCGCCGAATTTGGGGGCCGAGTTGAGCGCATCCCGGAATGGCCCATAAAACGCACTGGCATACTTAGCCGTATAAGCCATGATGGCCACGTCCTCAAAGCCGCTTTGATCGAGCTGTTGCCGGATGTAGCCAATGCGCCCGTCCATCATGTCGGACGGCCCCACGATGTCTGCCCCGGCCCGGGCCTGCGCTACCGCCATTTTCCCGAGCACCTCCAGCGTGGGGTCGTTCAGGATTCGTCCGTTTTCAACAAGGCCGTCGTGCCCGTCGGAACTGTAGGGATCCATGGCCACATCGGTCATCAGCACTACCGAAGAGAAGCGGTCTTTGATGGCCCGAACGGTTTGCAGATACAGCCCGTCGGGATTATGGCTTTCGGTGGCGTATTTATCTTTTCTGGCTTCGGGCAGGTTTGGG
>JAYVAP010000550.1:0-7410 GCA_043750915.1 Spirosoma sp.
GGAGTTCACCCGTGAGCTGGGTGGCTAATAGGTGGAGGTTTTCAGTGGTCATAAAAGCAGGCGGGCAGACGAATGTACGGGGAGAACAAAAAATATTTCCAAAATTAAGGGTATAAAACTAATTTTTTTGACTCTGATCAAACTGCATTAGTTTGCACTAATCTAAGATAAATTTAGAGAGTCGATATAAAAAATGGGGCTATAAAATGCTGTAAATCAGTGCAATATCATTTTAGCGAAATAAAATAGTACAATTTTTATACATGGATTCTTTCCGGTCGATTAGGGTACACAGCGTATAATTGGGCAAACTTTTGCCGGTAGCTACGTGTATATTAGCCAAAAGTCTGTTTTTTTTGCTAACTGGTTCAAGTATATATGCTATAATTTCTTTTCAATCTGCTCCCCTCATCTTCAGGAATCAGCAGGGCGATAGCAAAAATAGCGATGTATGGCTGACACCCGTTACGCAGGCAATTTCTTAACTTTCTACTTTAAATAATCTATGATGAAAAGTTCCTACTTACTCTATTGCATGGACAGTGGCGCAACCCTGGTGGGGGCAGCGCAACGCCGGTTATCCGGTCGAAAAATACTGCCGGGCCTGTTGTTGGGTCTGCTGATGACCCTGCTGTTAACGAACCAAAATGCCTGGGCGCAGGGGCGCACCGTAACGGGGCGGGTAACGGACCCGGCCGGATCAGGTTTGCCGGGCGTAAGCGTACAGGTTAAAGGTACCACGCGCGGCACCAACACCGATGCCGACGGCAAGTACAGCCTGACCAACGTACCCGATAACGCAACATTGGTATTAAGCTTTATTGGCTTCACCCCACAAGAGCAAATCGTTGGCAACAAATCGGTATTGGATGCAACGATGGCCGAAGATCAAAAAGCTTTAGATGAAGTGGTGGTAATAGGCTACGGTACAGCCAAGCGTAAGGATCTGACTGGTTCGGTAACGCAGGTAAGTGCCAAAGACTTTAACTCGGGAGTAAACACCAATCCGCTACAGGCTATTCAGGGTAAAGTGGCGGGCTTAGTCATCACGACCCCCTCGGGCGATCCCAATGCTGCTCAGATTGTTCGGCTTCGGGGCTATACGTCCCTGTCGGGTAGTGGCGATCCACTTTATGTAGTCGATGGTGTAATTGGAGTTCCCATTAATACGGTAGCACCGACCGATATCGAGAATATCGATGTTCTGAAAGATGCTTCGGCATCGGCCATTTATGGTTCGCGGGCCGCTAATGGGGTCGTAATCATTACCACCAAACGTGGAAAATCAGGCAAAACGACGGTTACGTTCAATAACTTTGTAGGTGTGCAGAGTATATCACGTCGCTTGGACATGCTCGACGGGCCTGGCTACCGGAATGCTGTAAGAACTTTACAGGGTGATGCGGCTTTGTTGGATAAGCGTAAATTTCCTGATGGTGACTTCAATACAGACTGGGTTAAAGAGATTACCCGAGATGCTTACATCAAGAATACTGACTTGGCCGTTTCAGGTGGTTCTCCCGCATTCAGCTATCGTGGTTCGATCAACTATATCGATAACCAGGGTATTGTAAAGAATACGGGATTTGACCG
This sequence comes from Spirosoma sp., assembly GCA_043750915.1. Lineage (GTDB taxonomy): Bacteria > Bacteroidota > Bacteroidia > Cytophagales > Spirosomataceae > Spirosoma. The sequence goes on from JAYVAP010000550.1 coordinate 1,594, forward strand.
GGTGACTGCACGGATTAACTTAGATCAGAAAGCACTCGACAACCGGCTGACTATCCAGTATAACCTGTCTTATGCAGAAACCAATCAAAAGGGCGACCCTGACATTGATCGCAGACTTATCGGTGCGGCAACTACATTTTTGCCTACCCTGCCAGTTCGGAACGCTAATGGACAATACGCCGAAATATTGGGAAGTCAGGAATTGCAAAATCCAGTTTCATTGTTAGAAAATTATACTTACAATAAGCGAAAAGGGTACTTGCAGGGAGGGGTTAACATGCGGTATGAGGTTATTGATGGCCTGTCCCTCGGCGTTAATGGTCAGCTTCAACGGGAGAACACGGTTGATAATGGATTTCTAAACCCTGCATCTCTTGGATTCGCCAGCAGCCGGGGGTTTTCGGTACGCGGTCTGGAACAGAAAGCCTCAAAACTGCTGGAACTGACCACTACTTACGCCCGCGACCTTGCCGGCAGCGATAATAACTTCTCGCTGCTGGGTGGTTACTCATTTCAGCAGTTTGATAATGACGGATTTAGGGCATCGAACAGTGGGTTTGTAACGCCGGATCTAAATTTCAACAGTCTACAAACTGGCTCTGATATTGTGGTAAACCCGTCAAATCGTTCTGTAGGTTCATATCGAAATCAGTCTAAACTAATCTCATTTTTTGGCCGGGCAACGCTGAATCTTGGTGATCGTTACAACGTGACGGCCAGCTTACGCCGGGATGGCAGCACAAAGTTTGGTGCAAATAATAAATGGGGTATGTTCCCATCGGCAGCGGCTGGCTGGACGATTTCCAACATGCCATTTTTCCCGAAGAGTAATGTGCTCAGCTACCTTAAACTGCGGGTTGGCTATGGCGCAACGGGTAATCAGGAAAACATTGGTGCTTATAACTCCATTCAGTTATACGGCCCTGACGGAACATATTATGATGGAAAAATTGATAACTTCCTGTCGGGTTATGGTATCACTCAGAATAACAATCCTAATCTGAAATGGGAAGTAATTACTACTTCAAACGTTGGATTAGACTTTCAGTTGTTTAGTAGTCGTTTCAGTGGTACATTGGAATACTATGACAAGAGAGCTAAGGATATGCTGTATAACTTTCAGGTACCTGTCGATGGTGAAACATTTTTTACCGATAATATTCTGGCTAACGTAGGTGAAATGCGTAACTGGGGAATTGAATTATCGTTTGGTGGGGACGTGGTGCAAAAGAAAGATTTCAACTGGAATTCACGCATCGTGGCTTCCTACAACAACAATAAAATCTTGAATGCTTCCAGCGCTCAGTTTAATGCCGGCGATGTAAGATTTAATCCTTTTGGAGGACGAGGATTATCGGCAGTGAATTCATCTATTCTGACGGTAGGTCGTCCTTATGGCGAATTTAACTATGTACCTACTTTTGCCGGATATGATTCCAAAGGTCTTGTACTGTTCAAGCCAGGTAAGGGTGATATACCTGTGACGGATTATACACTGTCTGACGCAGAAGTAGCTCGCGTATCAGGCAATCCTATAGCGCAGGGTAATCCACAACCTTTTCTGAATGCGTCGTTTATCAATACGTTTAATTACAAGAACTTCGATTTGAACTTCATGTTCCGGGGTGTTTTTGGTAATAGTATTCTAAACAACCTGCGGTCTAACCTAATGATTCCGGGATCTATTCTGGAAACTAACCAATTGAGGGATGTGACAACCATGCCCGCCAATTACGGTAAAAACGCACTATCTACCTTTTGGTTAGAAAGTGGCACCTTTGTGCGTCTCGACAATGCTCAGATCGGCTATAACATTCCTATACCTGCCGGTAAGTACTTGAGCAATGCCCGTGTGTACCTAGGTGGTAATAATCTGCTGCTGTTTACGGCTTATAAGGGGATAGATCCAGAATTAGATGTGGCTGCTAAAATCAACGGCCGTCAGCCGTCTGATATTGGTCTGGACAAAAATGGCATATACCCCCGTAGTCGTACGTTCCAGTTGGGGGTAAACTTGACTTTTTGAAAACCCTCGTTCTGTGAAGAACTTTTGCTTATCAAAAGTTGTCATCAATCATAAAAAAGAACTTCTATGAAATTCATGATTTTTAAGACATTTCTGATCTGTGCAGTATTAATACTGACATCTCAGGCATGTACGGACCTAACGGAAAAGACGTTTGATGTCCTGCCTACAAGTGGTACCTTTGGCTCAACTCCTGAGCAACAAGCAGCCTTAATTGGTCCGCTCTACAGTAACCTTTCCCAATACTTCGATCGCTTCAATGGCCTTAATGCCATGACCGATGAACAAATGGTGCCAACGCGAGGGGGCGACTGGAAAGATGGCGATGCCTGGAAAAGACTGTACACGCATACGTGGGATCCTGTCACTGACAATGGACAGTTTAATGACCCCTGGAAGTGGTGCTACGGTGGTATAAGCAGGATCAATCAGCAATTGGGAGTTATTAAAGACTCAACGACAAAAGCTGAGTTACGTACGCTGCGTGCCTTTTTTCATTATCAGATTATGGACATGTTTGGCAATGGCATTATTGCTGCCAAAATTTCCAAGGAGTCTCCTAAGCAAAGCACCCGAAAGGAAATGTTTGACTTTGTGGAAAAAGAGCTACTGGAAGCTTACCCTAAATTGACTGACCAGTCGGGTGGTTCGTTTTATGGACGAATGAACAAATGGACAGCCGATATGATATTGGCCAAGATATACCTGAATGCGCAGGTGTATACCGAAACCCCCCGTTGGGCGGATGCCGTGGTGCGTACGACGAATATTATTAATTCGAAAAAATTTGCTCTGGCAGGCGACTTTTTAAGCACGTTCAGCACGACTAATCAGACCTCACCAGAAATTATTCTGGCTTCTCCTTTTGATAAATCCAAGAATGGAGGTATTAACATCCAGATGCGGACTTTGCATTACCTGAACCAGTTAACTTATAACATAGGTACTGCCCCTTGGAATGGTTATTGCGCCGTTACCGAATTTTATAATTCGTTCGACGACAAAGATGCCCGTAAAAAAATGTGGATTGTAGGGCAACAATTTCAGGCCGATGGCACGCCTATTAAAGATGATGGTGCACCAATGATTTTTACGGCTGAAATTCCTGCTTTCGATATGCCTGCTGGTCCGGCTGGTCGTTTAGCGGGGGCGAGAAGCCAAAAGTATCAGATTCAGGCTAATAACTCATTTCTGGGCCAAGACAATGATTTTGTTATTTACCGACTCGGTGATGTTTACTTAATGCGATCTGAAGCCAACCTTCGCCTTGGGAAAACAGCTGATGCCATTTTGGATGCCAATTTAATTCGGGCGCGAGCCGGGATGCCCGCTTACACGGCTGCTACGTTGACACTGACAGAAATGCTGGCAGAGCGCGGTCGGGAAATGGCGTGGGAATACCATCGCCGTCAGGATTTAATTCGTTTTGATCAGTTTACGAAAGCGTGGCGCTTTAAGCCAGCTTCGCAAAAGTTCCGGGAGCTGTTCCCCATCCCGAACGATCAGCTTGTGCTGAATTCAGCTCTGAAACAGAATCCCGGTTATTGAACCAGTGAAGTTTGATTCAGGCAAAAAGCAGGCCCTGCGCAGGGTCTGCTTTTTTAGTTGAATGGATGTTGCCGAACGGATTACAATTCCGGTAATTGACTAAAGACCACCCGCTTTTCGTTATCTTTACTGCCCTTTTTAACCGGTTGCCCGAACCAAATATAGGTCACTGCCCTAACATCCATCTCCACCGTAAGTACTCGTGCTCATGCGCACTCTTCTTTTCTTGTTGACCATCGCCCTGCTCACGGGCTGTGGTTCAGCGTCCGATACGCCCACCGACCCGCTGTTCCGGAAAATCGCTGCCGACGAATCGCACCTTAACTTCGCCAATACCGTCACCGACGACAAAGATTTCAACATTTTCAACTACCGCAACTTTTATAACGGCGGGGGCGTAGCCATCGGCGATGTAAACAACGACGGCCTGTCCGACGTGTTTCTGATAGCTAACATGGGCGATAATAAACTGTTTCTGAACCGGAAAAAACCCGGCAGCAACGGTTTTCTCTTCGAGGACGTAACCAGCAAAGCAGGCGTTGCCGGCCGAAAAGCCTGGAGTACGGGCGCCACCTTTGCCGATGTCAACGGCGACGGCCGGCTCGATCTCTACGTATGCAACGCCGGCAACCGGGCCGGCGATGACCGCGCCAACGAACTGTTCATCAACCAGGGGAACGACGCTAATGGAATACCCACTTTCAAGGAACAGGCCGCTGCCCTGGGCTTAGACGACCACGGGTTTTCGACGCACGCGGCTTTTTTCGATTACGACCGCGACGGCGACCTCGACATGTATTTGCTCAACAACAGTTTTATGCCCGTTGGCCGGTTGCAGTACGCCAACCTGCGTGCCCAGCGCGACTCGCTCGGGGGGCAGAAACTGTTTCGGAACGATGGAAAACGGTTTACGGATGTCAGTGAAAAAGAAGGTATCTACGGCAGCGTCATTGGCTTTGGCTTGGGTATTACCATAGGCGACGTAAACGAAGACGGCTGGCCCGATATCTACATCTCCAACGATTTTTACGAGCGGGACTATCTATACCTCAACAACCGGGGCCTGCCCAAAGGCGGACCGGCTTTCCGCGAAATCATAAAAGAGGCCATGCCTCACACCAGCCTGTCGTCGATGGGAGCCGATATTGCCGACATCAACAACGACGGTCGGCTCGATATTTTCATCACCGACATGCTGCCCGGCAACGACCGGCGGCTCAAAAAAACGTCGACGTTTGAGAGTCACGAGCTGGAAGTGATTAAGCACGACCGCGATTTCCACTACCAGACGATGCAAAATATGCTGCATTTGAATCAGGGCAATCAGCCGGGCAACGGCGGCTTACCCACCTTCAGCGACGTAGCACGGTTTGCGGGCGTGCAGGCCACCGACTGGAGCTGGGGCGCGTTGATATTCGATACGGACAACGACGGCAAGAAAGATGTGTTCGTCGCCAACGGCATTGCCAAAGATGTGACGGATCAGGATTTCGTGAATTTCCTCGCCGACCGCGAGAATATGGCGCAGGTGGCCCGGGAAAATAACTTTGATTTTAAGAAATTTCTTGCCCTGGCGCCCTCCGAAGCCGTTCCTAACTACGCCTTTCATAACGAAGGAAACCTGCAGTTTACCAATCGGGCTGTCGACTGGGGGCTGTCGGAGCCGGACTTCTCGAACGGCGCAGCCTACGGCGACCTCGACAACGATGGCGACCTGGACCTGATCGTGAACAACGTTAATGCCCCGGTGGCGGTATATCAGAATCAATCGGTCGAGAAAAACAAAACGAACTACCTGAAAATCAGGCTCGATGGTCTGGGTATGAACCGCAACGGTATTGGCACACGGGTATTTTTGCACCAGCGTGGGCAAATGCAGTTGTTGCAGCAGATGCCCAACCGGGGCTTCGAGTCGTCGGTAGACCTGAACTTAGTATTTGGGCTGGGCAAGAATCCGGTTATCGACTCGGTGGTTGTGATCTGGCCCAACGACCGGCAGCAAACCCTGCGCCAGCCCAAAGCCAACCAGTTGCTGACGCTGCGCCAGACCGATGCCAACCAGATTTGGAAACCGGCCGTGGCAAAAGCGGTGCCGCTGTTTACAGACATCACCGCCGGGTCGGGGCTGAACTATGCGCATGTCGAAAGCCCGTTTGTGGATTATAACCGCGATCCGCTCCTGAAACAGCAGTTTTCCACGCAGGGACCGGCAATGGCTACCGGCGATGTCAATGGCGATGGCT
>JAYVAP010000551.1:0-3003 GCA_043750915.1 Spirosoma sp.
GGCACTACGGACATTGTTGGGGCAATGGTGTTGGCGCACCATTGCCTTTTTTTATTGACACCCTCGGGCATAAATCACAATCTGCCCGTCCACTATCTCGTAGCGGGCGCGAATGGTTTCACAGATGAGCGTTAGTTGTTCGTACAATAATTCCTGTGAAAACGAAGCTGTCAGGGTGCAGTTTTTCAACAGTTCGGCATCATAAACCAGCTTGATGCCATAGCTTTTTTCTAACTGCTCCAATACCTGATTGATGGGCGTGTCTTCGTAGTTAAACGCCTGAACAGTAGTAGATTCGATTAAAATTATGGGTTGCTCCACCAGCGTTTTGGCCAACCGTTCTTCGTGCTTCACAAACACCGCTTTCTGATTGGGCAGCAGCACTACCTCGTCGGTTATACCGCCCCTGTCTTTGCTTTTTTCGCTAAAAACCGACACTCGCCCCGTTCTGACCGAAACCGAAATGTTCGCTGATTTTTCGTAGGCATTCACCCAAAAACTCGTGCCGAGTACTTTGGTGGTAAGCGTTTCAGTCCTGACTAAAAATGGCTTTTCGGCGTTTTTCTGGACCTCGAAAAATGCCTGCCCGGTCAAAAATACCTCACGAATGGTCTTGCCAAAATCAGCCGAAATTTTTAACTCACTCTGGGGAGATAGCCGCACCCTGCTGCCATCGGACAGAGTTATTAGCTGGTCTTTTTCTCCCGATTGATAAACCAACCGACTTGCAGAAAAAACCTGATTACCAACTACTCGAGTTGGCGGTAGTGAATTGTTTCTCCAAATTATAAACCCAACTCCCAACAGTAACACAACCGAAGCGGCAGCCCACCACATGGGCTGAAACCGAAAAATTTTGGCAGTTTTTCGAGGTTGTAGTTGGGCGATTGTAGCCTGAATAAGAGTCTCGGCCTCGTGTGTCGGTAAATCGCGGTGCGTAGTTTGGGCGGCTAATACCAATGCCCGGGCTTGGGCGGCTATTTGGGTGCGTTGAGGGCTTGCTGTAGTCCAGGTTTCCCAGAAATCAACTTCTTCAGGTGTTGCTTGGCGCAATACCCATGCCCGAAAGTGCGGGGAGTCGGCCAGGTCTTCAAAGGTATACTCGTCATTGATGTGCATAGAAGCCGAAAGGCGGTTTTGATGCCTTTCAAACTTCGATAGCGCGGTTTAGGAAACAGATACTGTATTTTTCGGAGATTAGTTTAGGAATAATTTCAAAATCGCATCTGAATCAACAGCCACATCAACCCTGAAAACTCGCCGACCCACAGCCCACGCATTTTTTGGAGGGTCGTTTGGAGCAAGTTGGAAACCGATTGCTGGTTCAGGTTCATTACCTCGGCAATTTCCGGGCGGGATAGATTTTGGTAGAATTTCAGATAAACGATTTCCTTTTCGCGTTTGCTCAGTTTGTTGAGCAACGCGCTAATTTTTTGGGCGTTCTCGGTAACAGTCTCCTGCTCAATCCACTGATTTTCGGGTGAAAAAACTACATCGAACTTCTCATCAATAACCCCTGAATTAGTACTGAAAAGTCGTTCGCGTTGCCGATACAGTTTGTGCATTCGTCGCCGAAGCGAGGCAAACAGATAGGCTTTCACCGAAGGTGCTTCGCCCAGATTAGCCCGTCGTTGCCAAATTTCGAGAAACACGTCCTGGATACAGTCTTTGATAAAGGCATCGTCTGCCGAAAACTTGGTGCCGTAGTGAAACATTTCTTTCAGGCATAGCCGCATCAACGACTCCAATGCAGCCGCATCACCCTGTTGAAGCCTACTCCACACGGTGTCTATTTCTAACAATGGACTCTCAAATTCAAAAAATTGCACGAATTGGAGTGGCTATTTTGACTAATTTTGAGTAAAAATACTATTTTTTTCATAGTTGTAAGAAATCAAAAGTCAAATCCATAATCAGAAAGGTGTTGCCATAATTTTACCAGCGTCCTCGTCTTGATACCGCTCAATCTCGGCCTTCATCTGCTTTTTCAGATTAGCGGTGACTGTCGCGTAGGCAGGTTGGCCATACACGTTGGTGAGTTGCTGTGGGTCTTTTTTAAGATCATACAACTCCCAGAAATTATCGGGGCCATAAAATCGCGCCATCGTATAGCGGTCAGTACGAACACCAAAATGCGGAGAAACATGGTGTGGCTGTGGATACTCGTAATAATGATAATAGACGGCTTTACGCCCGGCTGCTTTCGCATTTTTCAACAAGGGCAAAAACGATTGCCCCTGCACCTGCGCCGGAATGGGCGTTTGGCCAATGTCCATTAGTGTGGGTGCCCAGTCGATATTCGCTACCAACTGCGTCCGCTCAGAGCCAGGTTTGATTACTCCCGGATACCGAATAATAAACGGTGTTTTGAGCGACTCTTCGTAAATAAACCGCTTGTCGAACCAGCCATGTTCGCCCAGATAAAATCCCTGATCGGAAGTGTAAATAACCACCGTATTCTTGCTCAGACCCGATTGGTCAAGATAGTCGAGTACCCGGCCCACGTTGCGGTCGAGCGATTGGGCGGTAGCCATATAATCGCGCAGATAACGTTGGTATTTCCATTCAGTCAGCGCACTGCCCGACAATTTCAGGCTGTCGAACTCCCGACTGACTTTGCCTTCGTAATAGTTCTGCAATGTTTTCCGCTGTTCAGGGGTCATCTGCCTGAAAACGGGTCGGTCATAATTCAGATGCACCTTTAAATCGCTACTAAGCACCATCGTTTTTTCGATGCTCATGTCCTGTTGTTGAGCCGCTTTTCGACCCGCGTAGGTATCGTGGAAGGTGGATGGCAGCGGGAACGTCGTTTTGTCAAACGCGCCGAGGTCGGGCAGGTCGGGAAACCAGTTCCGGTGGGTGGCTTTGTGGCCTACCACCAACATAAATGGTTTATCGGAATCGCGGTTTTTGAGCCAGTCCAGCGCGTAATCGCTGATGACGTTGGTAACGTATCCCGTGCTGCGAACGGTGTCTTTGGGGCTGACGAACAGGGAGTTGTAG
>JAYVAP010000552.1:0-4761 GCA_043750915.1 Spirosoma sp.
TAGTTCTTTAAAATCCCGCTCGTCGGCGGCCGGGTTCTCGACCGAAAACAGCCGGTCGTAGAGCCTAACTTCGGCTTCGACAGCCTGTGGCACCGAGACCCAGTGAATAGTGCCTTTTACGTTGATGCCCGACGTATCGGAACCGGAGCGGCTTTCGGGCAGGTAGGTGCAGCGCAGCTCGGTAATGTTGCCGGCATTATCTTTGACAACCTCATCACATTTCACAATATAGGCTCCTTTCAGCCGCACCATGCCGCCCGGAAACAGCCGGAAAAACTTTTTGGGCGGGTTTTCCATGAAGTCATCACGCTCAATATACACCTCACGGCTAAATGGTACCGGGCGATAGGTCATTATTTCGGCTTCGGGATTGTTTTCGATGTTCAACACCTCCCCGCGACCGGCTTCGTAATTGGTGATAACGAGTTTGAGGGGATTTTCGTCGGGGCGGCCACCCGTCAGCACGGCCATTACGCGGTGGGTTGTTTTGTTGAGTTCTTCGCGGATGCAGAACTCCAGCAAACCCAAGTCGATCAGGTTTTCGCGCCGGGCAATGCCAATGCGGTCGGCAAATTCACGGATGCTGGCGGGCGTGTAGCCGCGTCGGCGAAGCCCGGCAATAGTCGGCATCCGGGGGTCGTCCCAGCCGGTAACGTGGCCTTCTTCCACCAACTGTTTCAGCTTGCGCTTGCTTATGACGGTATAGGTCAGGTTGAGCCGGGCAAACTCGATCTGGCGCGACGGGAAAAGAGCCAGCTCCCCGATAAACCAGTCGTAGAGTGGTCGGTGTACTTCAAATTCGAGCGTACAGAGCGAGTGGGTGATGTGCTCAATGGCATCCGACTGCCCGTGGGCGAAGTCATACATCGGATAAATGCACCAGGTGTTGCCCGTGCGGTGGTGATGCGCGTGCCTGATGCGGTAAATAATGGGATCGCGCAGGTGCATGTTGGGCGAGGCCATATCGACTTTAGCCCGCAGCACTTTGGCTCCGTCGGGAAACTCGCCAGCCCGCATCCGCCGAAAAAGGTCGAGGTTCTGATCGACCGGCCGGTCGCGGTACTGGTTCATGCGGCCCGGTTCGGTGGGGGTTCCTTTCTGGGCGGCAATTTCCTCGGCTGTCGAGTCGTCTACGTAGGCTAACCCCTTCTGAATCAGCGTTTCGGCAAATCCGTAAAGCAGGTCAAAATAGTCGGAAGCATAGTATTCATTTTCCCACTCGAAACCTAACCAGCGCACATCGTTCTTAATAGAATCGACGTATTCGGTGTCTTCCGTAACGGGGTTGGTATCGTCGAAGCGCAGGTTTGTTTGCCCGCCGTATTTATCGGCCAGGCCAAAGTTGAGGCAAATCGATTTAGCGTGGCCAATGTGCAGGTAGCCATTGGGTTCGGGCGGAAAACGCGTGTGAACGCGCCCGCCGTTTTTACCCGCTGCCCGGTCGTCCTCAACCAATTGCTCAATAAAATTAAGGGAGCTTCCAGCGGTGCTGTCTGCAGCGGTATTGCGGTCTTCGGATTCGTTCAGGGTTTCCGTCATCACTTGGGGAACTAATAAATAGCCCAAAATTACGGTCTTTACGCGGATTTGGCAAACGCGCGTGTTACTATGGCTTCAGACTGGCCTGTAGGGTCAGTACCTGCTGGAGGGGTAATGCCAGAATATCGGCAATCACCTGAGCAGAGAGGTTGGTTTTCTGCAACAGGTCGCGGGCAGCTTCCTCTTTACCTTCCTGCTTGCCTTCCTGCTTGCCTTCCTCTTTACCCTTTCGTTCGCCCCGAACGTATAGCACATCTTCTTCTTCTTTGAAAAATGACATTAGTCCTTCCATGATCTGATCGATTTGTGGGTTGACAACTCTCCCGTCTAAAGGCAGCCGGGCCGCCGGAGCGGGAGATTCCTACGTAAGATACGAGCTATTGCCCCGTCTTGGCACGTAGCGGATGTGTCCCCACCCGGAAGGTCTTTGATAAGCCGAAATTGCGGATATTGATGGCCGCGTTTTCGTCTCTATCGTGTTTGGTCTGGCAATTTGTGCAGGTCCACTCTCTCTCTGAAAGGCTTAGTTCACCTTTGTGGTGCCCACACGTAGAACAGATGCGCGAACTTGGCTCAAAGCGGCCTATCTGCTCAAAGTTCTTGCCATGCCAATCACATTTGTAGCGAATAAATGTCTCGAACATTGACCAGCCCACATCTGAAATAGCACGGGACAGGCAACGGTTCTTAACCATCCCTTTGATGTTGAGGTCTTCCAGCACAACCGTATCAAACTGTTTGACTATCGCAGTTGATGTTTTGTGTAGAAAATCCTTACGCTGGTTAGCTACCTTCTCATGGAGCTTAGCAACGATTAACTTTTGTTTCTGATACCCTTTGCTCTGTTCTTTAACGCCCGTCTTAAACCGACGTTTCATCGTTCGTTGCTCCACCCGAAGGCGGGACAACGAATGAAACAGGAATTTAGGATTCTCAATTTTAGTCCCCAGCCGGCATTCCGGTGCGGTGGATTCGCCGTCTGAGAGCGTGGCAAAGTGTTTCAGACCAACATCAATACCGACCGATGTTTCCCGGATGATCGGGACTTTTTCGGGTAAATCCTGCCCCGTTTCAACCAGAATAGAAACGTAGTATTTACCCGTTGGTGACTTGCTGACGGTGGCACTACGGACAGTTCCTGAGAATTGACGGGAAACAATCAATTTCACCCATTTGAGTTTAGGCAGAAACACCGTCCCATTTCCCCAATTCACTTTTGTACCGGCTGGCACATGAAACGACTGCTTTTTCTTTTTGGATTTGAATCGGGGAAAGTCCGCCCTACCTTTGAAAAAGTTGGTGAAGGCGTTATCAAGATTGCTGATTGCGTGTTGCAGCGAATGAGTAGGCGACTCGTACAACCAATTATACTCTTGTTTAAGGTCGGTTAGTTGGCGCATCAACTCAAAGCAGTTCACCGATACGCCTTTGGTGTATGCCTGTAGCTTTGCGTCCAAGGCCAGATTGTAGACAAACCGAACGCTGCCAAGCACCCCGTTTAAATGGGTAGCCTGTTCAGGGGTTGGTGCCAAACAATATTTATACGCCTTTAACATAGCGGTTCGTCGTTACGACCAAAGATACGATCTTTTGACATAATAAATAAAGATGTATCAGAAATAATTAACGGCGTATCCCCCGCCTGAAGGCGGGAGCATGTGCCGTTTATTTATCGTCAGAAAAATATCAATCGGCAATTCATTGATTATCAGCAATGGATAACTAAACTGTAGCCGGTCCTGTTGTAGCTGGGTGGGCATTACCGGGGAGGCAGCACCCATGTAAACAACATACTGGCTAACGGGCAGGCCATATTTTTCGTACAGCATGCCCCGGTAAAACAGCATTCGTTTCAGCATTCGGGGGTCATCGGCCGCCTGAAATTCGAGGTGCAGTATAAACTCATCGAGTTGCTCATTGCGCACCCGCTTCAGCACGTCTGGCTTGCGCTCCAGTGTATACTGAATATCGCCGGGCAAATCCTCGAAAAAGAGCATTTGAATACCCAGAACTTTTTGAATAAATGCCGGCAGAAAAACCTCAATATTTTCTTTTACAATCTTGTCGTACTGGTTGGCCTGAGACGGGTCGGACATAGAGTAGCGGGGGAAAGGCGAAAGATAACCCTGAGAAAAAGTTTTTTCAATCGGCGGAGACAGGCGGGCCAACTATTTTCATATCATGGGCTTCAAAAATCTGAGCCAGCTCCTGGGGCGTAGGCACTGTTTTAAGAGCCGCCATAGCCACAAAGAACGCTTCTAATTTCCCGGCTGGCTGAAACGTCACGGTCATTTTGCCCCGTTCGCTGAGCTGTATCCAGGCGTGCGGTATGGTGCGGGGCAGAAAAATACTGTCGCCCGTCTGGAGGTGGTGCTTTTCATCGCCAACCTGAAACAGATAGGCCCCGTCGAGTACGTAGAAGACCTCATCCTGAAAGGGGTGAACATGGAGCGGTGTGCCACGCTTTGGCGACAGCGATGTCTGCTCAAAAATGGCCAGTTCGCCATTCGTGTCGCTGCCGGAGATTTTCACATCCAGCACATTGTCGTTTACCCCTTTCAGCTGGATATGTCCGTGCAAACGGCCCTCACCGGCCTTTATTTTAAAGCCTTTCGGCGGGGTTTTACCAGCAGGCTGGGGCGTAAAGGCGAAAACGGGCAGGGCGGGTGCCGCCAGCGGCAGCTGAAGAAAGAGTCGGCGTTTCATGGCATTTGGGTGTTTTGAAGAGGGTTAGTTGCTTAGATGCCTGCCAATAACGCTAAACCAATAACGCTGACTATAAAGTAGTTAGGCAACGGTATTTTTTTTAGAGACTCCTACTTGCCAAATGGTGCAATCCTGAAACTGGCATCGGGCCATGCACCCCTTTTCTGGTTGGTACATGGCCCGATGCCAATGGTTTTATTTCGTCTACTTCTTTTTTTGTAACCGGCGGTTTTGCTGTTCCAGCCGCTCAATACGTTTCTGCTGATCGATAAGGTGTAGGGTCAGTTCTTCGTTTTTCTGCACCAGCGTTGCCAGCATCGTTGTCAGGTCGATGCCCTGTTTCACCATGTCGGACGCGCTGGGCATGCCCGGCAGGTGCCTGTTCTTTTTCACAAAGGTTTCTACATCGGCCAGTGGCTGCAGGCGATAGGCAGGCGCAAACACATAATCGGCCCACTGGCTTTCGGTGGCGGGCTGCACCTGCATGGCCAGGGTCGAGAGCCGACCCGCCAGCAC
>JAYVAP010000553.1:0-3361 GCA_043750915.1 Spirosoma sp.
AGCCGGGGAAGTTAGGAATGCCGGTGGCCGTTTTTATGGCCGGGTCTATTTGTGAGGGCCGGGGCGTAAAGTATTTGAATTTCGTAAACCAACACGCCGTTCCGCCGTCCTGCATGGCCCTGTTCATGAGGGCGTAGGTGCGGGCGGCCCGCAGTTCGTTCTGGCGGTCCTGCCGGATAAAGTCTTCGGCAATGCGGTTCCAGTGGCCGGGGGGCGTGTAGGTGCCCGCGCCGTCGGCCCAGAAATCGGCGATGCGCCATTGCTCGCGCGTGCGGCTGTCGGCAATGCTGCGCACTTCGGCCTGGGCTTTTTTAAACTCGGGCGAGGTGGTCAGCGGGGGCGGACCGGGTACGGCCCGGAAAATAGCCGTCGAATCATACCACGTTTTTACTTTGCCTGCCAGCGGCAGCATGGGTGCCCTGGCTGGAATTTCTAAACTTACCCACTTCACATCGTAAGGGGCACTGGCAATGGTCGTTTTCCAAGTACTGTTTGGATCGCGGGCCGCGCCAAAGCGGTCAGTTCGGGCGTGGGTAAGGACTTTGACGGCTACGGTAATCGCCAGGTTTTCACCCGCTTTGACATCGCTGGCCACGTTGGCCCCGGCCCAGATACGGCTCTGCTTGTGCTCGGTGGCTTTGGCTTTGATCCAGTCGGCTTCTTTGGGGAAGAAAAATGTGAGCATCTGGGCCGAGGCCTCGGCAATGGCCGCATCTTCCGAAGGATACGACGGCACATCGAGCACCGGCACCCGCGTAATAATGCCCTGGCGCGTCAGCGAAGGTCGGTTATACTGGTATTTGGCCCGCCAGGCCACCTCCAGGGCATCGTATTGCGCCACGCTCAGCAGGGCATAGAGCCGGGCCGCATAGGGCGGGTTGGCAAACGGGTTGGTGGCATCGAAGGGCGCAAAGGCACCCGTTGCTTCGTTGAACAGCGGAGCCACGTTGTACTTGGCTACCAGCTGACGGGCAATCTGATTCCAGCGTTGCACGCCCCCGGCTGCCCAGTAGTTCACGGCGGTGTTTTGCGCTGGATTCGTGGCCAGCAACCCGTTTTTCAGTTCACCAAGCTCTTTCAGATAAGCATCGGAGTTGATGGCTGCCGGCTGCGGCACGGCAATATCGGCCCCCGATTTCAGCGTGATGGTTCGCCAGTTGCCGCCGTTGGCATCGACCGTGGCGGGTTCGATAATGGGTTGAATGCCTTCGTTGATGACGGGCTCCTTACAGCTTCCCAGCCCCAGGAATGTGCCAACGATTATGGCGTGTAAAAGGCTCTTTTTCATATTATGACAAAAATTTAATACTTCTGTTTTTCAGTTTATCAATGTACGTTAAATGCCAATGACGAGGCCCCCGCTCACACGCGAGGCTTTGCCAATGTTTTGCCCGTTGAGGGTGGTGCTGTAACCAGCAGTCAGGCCCAGCTTTTTTATGATTGGCACGTAAAGATTCACACCCGTTCGGGTGAAGCCAATGGCGTTGGTCGGAAACGGAATGCCGGGTCAAATGTCGGTGCCTTTATTATAAGGCGTTTGCCGTTGAATCCAGCCATCGACATAAAAATGTTTGGTGGCCATCCCCGCCCTGATAATGGCATCGGTCACGTCGGGCACGTTCACTTTGGAGCCGCTGTTGGGGTTCAGGTTGTTGGGGTCGTAGTAGTTGGCTACCCGGTCCAGCGTGACCTGTCCGCGCCGGATGTAGCCAAACTGCCCGGTCAGGAAAAAGGCTCCTGCCTTGAAGTGCAGCAGCGTACGACCGTCGAGGTTATGCGAGCCGTGCCCGATGGCCACCGGCGCATCGATAACGTAGCGCTGTAGCGGCATCGAATAACCCGCCGAAAACAGCCACGAAAGCCGTGCCTTGCCAATTTTGTAATCGAAAGCTTCCCAACGCAGGGCCGCCGATATATCCTGAAAGCCTTCCTGCTTTTGCCAGTAGCCTGCGCTGGCTTCGGCCCGGACGTAGGATGCCGAAACAATCAGGTCCAGGTCGTAGCCCAAGCCATAACTGCCGTACAGATTCAGCGATTTGGCCGAAATGGTGCCGAGGTTAGGGTTGCGCGTTTCGGTGGTGCCCACATAATACTGGCTGAAGGATTCCTGCGCGTAGGTAGCGGCAAAGCTGCCCTTGCGCTGGCCGCGCATAAAACCGTCGACTAAGCCCTGCGCCCGGGTTTGCCGGGCATCATACAGCCCGGTGAGCAAAACGAGAATCCAAAAACAATGTTTCATGGTATTTTATCGGGAAATTAAAGTTGTAAGATTGTTAAAATTAGCCGTTGCCCATCAGCATTATAGCTGCAATCCAACTGACAGTAAGGCACTCCGGCCGTCAGAGGGCCAGATACCCGGTCCCGGGTAGAAGGTAGGGCGTTTGGTAAAATATGATTTGTTGAGCAGGTTATTCACGCTGCCCCGCAGGGTTAGCCTGCGCCCCATGCGCCAGGTGCCGTTGAGGTCTGCCAGGCCATAGCCCGGCACGGGTCCCCGCGCACCGTTGGCCGAGGCAACGGGCGAGTTCAGCGCATCAGAAAAAGTCATACCAACGTAACTGTACTGCGCTGTCAGGCTCATCGTTTGTAAGCGCACGGTGAGGCCATTACGGGTTGTTAGGCGCGGGGCCGACTCCACGCGGTTGCCATTGATGCTTTGGTTTTCCGGGCCGGTCGAGATGCGGGCGTTCACATAACGGGCATTTGTAAAAGCGGTGGCCGTAAAACCACTCACCTTCAGTTTATTGCTTTGCCACAACACGGCTTCCAGGAGTGCTTCTACACCCTGACTGCGGCTATCGCCCACGTTCGTCCGCAGCACGTAATCCTGCCCGCCGGGATCGGTTTTTACTAAGCTGCCCAGCCGGTTTCGATAGCGCAGATCGAAGAGCGTCAGATTCAGATGAACACCGCCCCAATAACCTTCCAGGCCTATTTCAGCATTATAACCGCCCGCATCGCGCAGATTTTTGTCTACCCGCTCATACACCGACGTTGGAATAATGTCCTTGAAAATAACGGGCCGGTAAGCCTGCGCCCAGCCGCCGTAAAGTCGCAGCGCGGGCGTAAGCTGATACTGTGCATTCAGGCCCAGCAATGCAAAACGGTGAGCAATGTCATTGGGCACATCGGCAGGCGCATAATATTTAATTGTGCCACGCATTTGGGTCAGGCCGTTTTCAATGCGCAGGCCGGGCGAAACCATCAGTTTGGGGGTCAGCCAAAACTGATTTTCAGCGAACAACGCTACATTGCGGGTATAAAAGTGCAAATCGCGCCCGTATGAATCCACCATTGACAGATCGAAATCCGAACCGGTAGTACCCTTGCCCAACTGCTGGCGGTGCATATCGTTGTTCAT
>JAYVAP010000554.1:0-3007 GCA_043750915.1 Spirosoma sp.
GCCAACCTGATGAAATACATCGGCACAACGGCCGTGTCCCTAAAATAAATTAGTCTGTTTATGGTTGGCAACGGCCCTGTCTGCAACCGCTGCCAACCCTGAACCACAAATCACAACCTATGCGTCCCATTGTTCTCCTGTCGGTTTTTGGCATCGTGCTGCTATTTCTGGGCTTCCTGAAGTCGAGGGCAATTTTATTGCCCGCTGCGCTGCTGTTTCTGCTGATTGCGGGCATCGCTAATTTTCTGGACTGGAACAGCGCGTATCTCTACTTCGGCGATATGCTGCGCACCGACAACCTGACCATGATTTTCACGGCCATCATACTGGGTTCGGCCTTTTTGGTGGTCGCGCTGTCGGGTAGTTTTATGGCCGACGACGAAGCCCAGCCCGCCGAATATTACGCTCTGATTATGTTTTCACTCGTGGGTGCCATCATGATGGTTGGCTTTCAGAACCTGATTATGCTCTTTGTGGGTGTCGAAATTCTGTCGGTTGCCATGTATGTGCTCACCGGCAGCAACAAGCGCAACCTGCGGGCTAACGAAGCCGCGCTGAAATACTTTCTGATGGGTGCCTTCACCACCGGTATCATGCTGTTTGGCATGGCCCTGCTCTACGGAGCCACCGGTTCGTTCACGCTGGCGGGCATTGCCGCTTACGCCCAAAACCCGCAGTCGGGCCTGTCGCTGCTCATGTATGTGGGCCTGCTGATGCTGCTTATCGGCCTGCTTTTCAAAGTGTCGGCGGCCCCGTTCCATTTCTGGACACCCGACGTGTATGATGGAGCACCCACCATTTTTACGGCCTTCATGTCGACGGTGGTGAAAACGGCGGGGTTTGCGGCCCTGTTTCGGTTACTGTCCGTGTCGTTCGCAACCGTTTACCCGTTCTGGTGGGTTATCCTGGCCATTATTGCCGCCATCACGCTCGTAATTGGCAACGTAACGGCCGTATATCAAAATAGCTTCAAGCGGATGATGGCTTATTCCAGCATCTCCCACGCAGGTTATCTGCTCATTGGACTGGCGGCCCTGGGTGCCCAAACCAAACAGGCATTGGTTTTCTATTCTCTGGCGTACTCCGTTGCGACCATTTCGGCGTTTGGGGTATTGTTGCTGGTATCGCAGCAGCGCAGTACGCAAACCATTTCCAGCCAGGGTGCCGTGGGCGAAAGTTTCGACTCGTTCAACGGGCTGGCACGGCAAAATCCGCTGCTTGGCTTTGCTATGTCCGTTTCAATGCTCTCGCTGGCGGGCATCCCGCTGACGGGCGGTTTCTGGGGTAAGTTCTACGTGTTTTCTACGGCGATGGAGCGGGGCCAAATCTGGTTGCTGGTCGTGGCCGTGCTCATGTCGGCTGTTGGCATCTACTATTATTTTCGGGTCATCATTGCCATGTATTTTCGCGACGGAGCAACCGAACCCATCCGGGTGGCCCCTTTTTATCAATATGTGCTGCTGGCCGCCACCCTCTTAACCATTGGGCTGGGGGTGGCACCGGGCCTGTTGCAGGGGCTTTTTTAGGTATGCCAAACGCGCCTGAACCACACGATCAGGAATTAGGAAAAACGGTATCCTTTTGATGACAAATCCGTACTTTTGGGCTGAAAAATGATAGATTAAACAAAAACAGGCTTTTTACAAGTGAACGTGAGCACCATCCAGCAGCCCCGGCAAAAAGACTTCAAGGACTTCTTCACATTCTTTCTGACCGCCTTATTAGGGGCATCGATCAACTTTATAAGCCGGATTTTCTACCGAAATTATTTCGACTTCGATACCAGTGTGCTCTGCGGATACCTCACGGCCACCGTACTGACGTTTATCCCAACCAAGCGATATGCCTTTTCGGCCGGCAAAACCGGCAACACGGGCCGCGAAGCCGTGAAGTTCCTCGGCATTGCCCTGGTGGCATTGGTCGTGCAGGTCTACGTAGCCAAATACACCCTCGAATGGGTAGCAAGCCCCCTGTTTCCGTCGGCACCAAAACTGTGGCGCGAAACCGGCTCTCACTTAACCGGTATGGGCATGAGTTTTCTGGCCAACTACTTCGGCCATAAGATGCTTACCTTTCGCAGTACGGGCGTATATGACCGGCTGCGTTCCAAAGCACCCAGAGAGGGCGAAGAACAGCACTGAACAAGCCCGGAAGATAGCCGGTTAGTTCTATTGAATACTGGATTTTTCAAAGACGAAGGTCGGTTTAAAGAAAATAAAGGCCATTTAGTTGGTATGATTTTAAAACAAGGTATCTTCGTGACGAAAACAAAAACACCCCATTCGTACCGATGAAAAAATTATTCGCAATCCTGTTTGTTGGCAGCACGCTGGCGTTTGCCGCTTGCCAGAGCAAACCTAAAACCGAAGAAACTACCGTTGATTCGACCGCTACCATGTCGACCGACACCACCACGATGACCACCGATTCGACTACGACGATGACGGTTGATTCGGCTTCGACAATGAAGGTCGACAGCACGAAGAAGTAAACTTCCTGCGTCAAGATTTGAAAGAAAGCCCGGCTGATGCCGGGCTTTCTTCGTTTTAAACGGTTCTTCACAAACAATCCACATCAGTTACGATGCTAACCTGCCGCAACCCTTTATCGGCCAGAACATCATTGATGCAAACTTACTCGACCGGCCATTGGAGGTTCTCAAGATCGTTCAGGTCGCGCGGGCGACCGGCTGCCTGCTTAGCCAGAATAAGATGGTTGTAATGAATCAGCCGAATCGTAAGTCCATCCACATCCACATCAGTGGCCTGTCCGAATACTTCCTCAAAAGTCAGCCCTTTTAGGTTTGTAATAATATCGATAGCCACCGGCTGTCGGCCAAATGTAAACACATCAATGGCGGGATTATTTAGAAAGTTATCCGCCGTCATGTCGAATGTGGACATACCGAAAAGATTGAATGCTTCCGTTAGGCGCGTGTAGTTATCTATAGTCCTCTCAACAAATATATCCATGTCGCCCGTGGTACGGCTATATCCATGTAAAATGA
>JAYVAP010000555.1:0-4491 GCA_043750915.1 Spirosoma sp.
CGGATGGTAAAAAAAGTTATGGACGAAACAAGCAGCGGATTCAGAAAACGGGTTTACGGATTCAGATAGCCCCGCAGCCGGAATACATCGTCAAGCGAATTACATTGGCGAAACAAGGCATGAACGGTCTCGGGCGGGCAACGTTTAATGTCGGCAAACGGCATCATCCTGACCTCCTCAATGATCTGCCCGTTGGGGCCCATTTCGGGGTCGGTGCCCTGCCGCAGGCTTCCGCCCATGTGTTGGACCGCAAAAAACAACTCCAGGGCGTGAAGCGGTGGCTGCATAAACTCGTTCACAAAAAGCAATTCATCCACCCCAACTACCAGCCCCGTTTCCTCGGCATACTCGCGGATAAGTGCGTGGGGGGCGGTTTCGCCAAACGCCATGCCACCGCCCGGCGGGCACCAGAAAGTGTCGGTAGGGCCAACGCCCCGGTGGCGAACCATCAGCAAGCAATCGTCCTGCCGATAGAGACCGCAAACGCGCAGCCGCAACCGGTTACCATATAATTTCAGCACTTCCTGCCGGGGTAAATCAATCCCGGTATCCACGACCTGTCTCACCCTACCATTCGCTGTTTGGGGACGCAAAGGTACGGAAGCACCAGGTTAATATGGGCTTCCCGATATGTAGCTTTCGAGGGAGTCGATGCGGATTTTCTGATCGCGGATGATGGCCGTTACCACATCGTTGATGGATATAATACCCAGTAGCTCGCCGTTGTTTACCACGGGCAGGTGCCGGATGTGCCTGTCCGACATAATGAGCATACACTCTTCCAGCCGCTGGTTGGGCTCGATGGTGATGACCTCCGCCGTCATCACCTCGCTGATGCGGGTGTCGCCCGAGCTGCGGTCTTTCAGAATAACTTTGCGGGCATAGTCGCGCTCCGAGAAAATTCCCGTCAGCTGCCCATCGTCCACCACCAGCACTGCGCCAATGTTTTTGTCGGCCATGAGTTTGAGCGCATCCAGCACCGTTTGGTCAGACGAGACGGTATAAAGCGCGTTGATGGCTTTTCCCTGAAGGATTTGACTTATTTTCATAATAGTGATGAGTTTAGTGCGGGGTGAATCTACTAAAAAAATTGTAAAACTGAAACAGAGCGGCCCAAAAAAGGCGAAAAAATCCGTTTCTTCGCCCGTTCCGGCGGGGCAGCTTTTTCCGGGGTTTGCGGCTTTTCTGGCTGACTCTTTCTTCGTAAATTAGGGCCATGAATGAAACTCAAACGGCTGCGCAGCTGCTGGCAAAACGTTTTCCGTACACCCCCACACCCGGCCAGCTGGCGTTTTTCGAGCAGATAGGGGCTTTCATCGTCCGCGAGGAGGTTGAGCGGTATCGCGACTGTTTTCTCCTGCGCGGCTATGCAGGAACGGGCAAAACCACACTCGTTGGTGCGCTCATTGGGGTGCTGCCCCGCTTCGGCTACAAATCGGTGCTGCTGGCCCCCACCGGCCGGGCTGCCAAAGTGATGACCAACTACGCCAAAAAACCCGCCCAAACCATTCACCGAAAAATATACCGGCAGGTGGCCGACCCCGGCTCCGGATCGCTGGCCTTTGAGCGCCAGAAAAACTACCACGAAAACACCCTTTTTATCGTCGACGAAGCGTCCATGATTTCCGATGAGGCCGACTTCGGGGGCAAAGGGCTACTCACCGACCTGATTGACTTCGTGTTTGAGAACGACGGCAACAAACTGCTTTTGGTGGGCGACACGGCCCAGTTACCGCCCGTGGGCCGCGAGCTGAGCCCCGCCCTCGACCGGGAATTTCTGGCCAGTGCCTTCGACATGACGGTGTTTGAGCAGGAACTGACGGAGGTGATGCGGCAAAACGAACAATCGGGCATTCTGTATAACGCCACCGGCCTGAGAATGCTGCTCGATGGCCCGCAGCCAGCTACGCCCAAAGCCGTTGGCTTCGATGCGCTGCTGAACGATACTCGCCCCGATTCGCCCGGCCGCTCCGGCGTACCGGTGGACGTGCCCGGCGTGGACGCGCCTGACATCCGGCTGAATGTGCAGTCGTTCCGGGATATTTTCAAAATGCCCATGACCAAACTGGAAGACGGTATTCAGTATGCCTACAACAAATATGGCCGCGAGAACACCGTGATTCTGTGCCGCTCCAACAAAACGGCGGTCCAGTATAACCAGTTTATCCGGCGCATGATCGACCAGTGCGAAGCGGAACTCGACGCGGGCGATATGCTGATGATTGCCCGCAACAACTACACCGTGCTGGAAGAAGATTCGCCGGCCGGTTTTCTGGCCAACGGCGAGTTTGCGGAAGTGCTAAAAATTCGCCAGCAGGAAGAAATTCACGGATTTCGGTTTGCCACCGTTACACTGCGGTTGGTGGATTATGAAGAGCAACCCGATTTCGATGCCAAAATCATGCTCGATACGCTACACACACCCACACCGTCGCTGTCGTCGGAGCAGTACAGGACCTTGTATGAAAGCGTGGCCAAAGACTATTTCTACATCAAAACCAAGCGGGAGCGGTCGGAAGCCATCCGGCGCGACCCTTATCTGAACGCGCTCCAGGTGAAATTTGCCTACGCCCTCACCTGCCACAAAGCCCAGGGCGGCCAATGGAAGGCCGTATTCATCGACCAGGGTTTTTTGCCCGACGGCCAGGTGAACAATGAGTTTGTGCGCTGGTTATATACAGCCATGACGCGGGCCACCGACGAGGCATTCCTGATGAATTTCAACCCGAAGTTTTTTGCGTGATGCTTCTATCAAATCTTACAAATCTATCACACGGCGGTTTACATAAAACAAAAAAAGATTGGCCAATACCGCCCGCGTGTCTTTAATTTGTCCTGCGTGAATTGCTCCGTAAACGATTTAGCGAATATATGACTATCGACTGGATAACGAGTGCCTGCATAGGTGTGGGTTTGGCGGCCTGCTGCGGCTTCCGGGTATTTGTGCCGCTACTCATTGCCGGTGCGGCCACCAAATTAGGCCTCATTGGCCCCATGAGCGGTTTCGAGTGGCTGAGCGGCTGGCCTGCCCTGCTGGGCCTGACCACCGCAACGGCCTTTGAACTCGGTGCCTACTACATTCCCTGGCTCGACAATGCGCTCGATACCGTGGCAACGCCCGCATCCATTGTGGCCGGCACGCTGCTGAGCACGTCGTTTCTGCCCATCGAGAATCCCATTCTTCATTGGGGCTTAGGCCTGATACTGGGGGGTGGCTCGGCGGGCGTGGTGCAGGCGGGCACAAGTTTGCTCCGGCTTGGCTCAACGGCCACCACGGGCGGGCTGGGCAACCCGGTTGTGGCCACCGGCGAAAACATAGCCTCATTCAGCCTGTCTATCCTGACAGTGCTGCTGCCGCTGGTGGCTATCATTCTGGTAGGCGTTGTGGTGATCTTCGTGGTCAGCGAGTTCATGCGCAAACGAAAAGTGTGGTTCACGCGGAGGACCTGATTTTGGCACCCGGTCACCAACAGCAAAAATGGCTGCTTCCCTAACGGAAACAGCCATTTTTGGACGTTAACAAAAAAACTACGCCAAGCCCGCCACCGTCCGCTTCAAAAAGGCGGTCAGGTCAGCACCGGTAAGCCGGTTTTGCGCCAGCAGGGCCAGGTCATACAGTTGTTTCACCAGGGCTTTCTGGGTTTCGGCATCTGTTTCGGCCAGCAATTTGCCAATCAGCGGGTGGTTGGCGTTCACGACAACGTTGTAGGTGTTGGGCAGGTTGCCGTAGAACGACGGCTCGCCCGACATGGCCGACATGTCCTTCATCCGGCGCATGAACTCGGGCAACGTAATTGTCACGGGCAACTCGTCGGCGGGCTGGGCTTCAATGCTTACCGTCAGCATTTTGTTGTCCAGCACCGCTTCAACTAAGGTCTTCAGCTTCGTTTTATCGTCTTCCGACAAGACACTTTCGTTGCTCAGCCCTTTGTCGATCAGTTTGTCGAGCGTATCGGCATCAACGCGCTGGAAATGCACTTTCTCCAATTTTTGTTCGAGGGCATTGATGAAGTGGGCATCAATCACATTGTCTAACTGCAACACATCGTAGCCCCGCCGAACGGCCGATGCAATATAGCCATCCTGCTGCTGGCGGTCGGTGGTGTAGAGGATCACCAGCGTTTCGTTTTTGTCGGTCTGGTTGGCCTGAATTTTCTCCCGGTACTCGTCGAGCGTGCTGAAAACGCCTTCGGTATTTTTGAGGAGCACAAAGTTTTTGGCTTTCTCCCAAAACTTCTCGTCGCTCAGAATGCCGTATTTGATAAACAGCCCAATATCGTCGAACTTCTCCTCGAAGCCTTTGCGGTCAGCGTTGAAGAGGTCGGCCAATTTATCGGCGACCTTGCGGGTGATGTAGCCGTTGATTTTTTTGACGTTGGCATCGGCTTGCAGGAAACTCCGGCTTACGTTGAGCGGAATGTCGGGCGAGTCGAGCACGCCGTGGAGCAGCATCAGGAATTCCGGCACCACGTCTTTCACCTCGTCGGTGAT
>JAYVAP010000556.1:0-3674 GCA_043750915.1 Spirosoma sp.
AACAGCTTCAAAACCGACCTTGACGGGCGGCTGGCGCGGGGCGAGAAAAAGGAACTCGCCATTGTCGACATCCTGAAAGAATACTACACCCACGCCAAACGCATTCTGTTTGAAGGCAATGGCTATGCCGACGCGTGGGTGGCCGAAGCCGCCAGCCGGGGCCTGTCGAACATCAAATCGTCGCCCGAAGCCCTGGGGGTTTATGTCAGACCGGAGTCGCTGGCCCTCTTCGAGCGGACGGGGGTGATGAACCACGCCGAAGTGGAATCGCGCTACGAAATTGAACTCGAAAAATACATAAAAAACGTCCAGATCGAATCGCGGGTGATGGGCGATCTGGCCATGAATCACGTGGTGTCGACGGCCCTGAAATACCAGAATAAACTCGCCGAAACCGCCTGTAACCTCGTTGCGCTGGGGATGATTGCCGAAGCCGAGCCGATAAAAGACATTTTGCGCGAGATTTCGGCCCGCGTCATCGTTATCAAGAAAGGAGTGGAGTCGATGATCGAGAGCCGCAAACGCGCCAACAACGTCGACAACACCATTGACATGGCTAATTTATACGCTACGGAGGTGAAAAATCATTTCGACCCGATCCGCTACGAAGTCGACAAGCTCGAACAGATCGTGGATGATGAAGACTGGCCATTAGTGAAATACCGGGAGTTACTGTTCGTTAAATAGGATACTATTATGGACAAAAAGCGCACGATCACGATTTATCAGGAACTGAACGAACCTGATTTGGAGTCAGTTCGGGAGAACGCCCGGAAAACACCGGAAGAACTATGGACGATTTACATCGGTATGCGACGGATATACCGGGAGGTGCTGGGAATCGGCTGAATTGACAAAATAGATCACCATCGCCCGCCCGTCATGGATGTAGAGAACAGCGACTTTTTGAAATTTGTGGCTACTGCCGAGCGTCACCTCATAAACTCAGTATTCATTCTTACTTTTGTCTCATGGCTACAAAAAATAACGACGGGTTCGATCCCCAGGAAATCAACGCCCTGAAAGAAGAATGCCGGCAGGAAGGCAAATCGTTCGTGTATGTCGAGGATGATGACCTGGACGTGCTGGAGTCCGGCGAATGCGTTCATATTCAGTTTCCCGGTGTGTATCAGACCCAGGAAGTGATTTACGATGCCCTGGTGTATACCCTGCGGCTGCACCACAGCAGCTTGGTGTATGAGATGGGGGTGGAGGAGGTTCAGAAAACGTTTCCTACTTATGTGCCTCCCGAAGACCGTGAACTGAGCTACCGCATTGCGCCCGAGCTGGAGGAAGAAGCCGAAACCGCCCTGACCGAAATTATCGACGAAATTGAAGAAACCGAAACCGTAAAGGTGCAGGAACACGTTGATGTCGATGCCGACTTCGACTACGGTATCAGCTTGGATGTGTGCCTGAACGTGGAAGAAATTACCGACGAGGTGATCGAAAAATTCATCCGCGATTTCAACGCCAACACCCTTTCGCTGGATACAACGCTGTATTCATTCATGAGCGAAGACGACGAGTAATGCACTTTCAGGGAACCGATACTTACGTGGCCACCCGCGAGTTGAGCACGGCCGTAAACGCAGCTATTCAACTCCAGAAACCACTCCTCATCAAGGGCGAACCCGGCACGGGCAAAACCCGGCTGGCCTACGAAATTGCGCAGTTGCTGGGTAAGCCGCTCTATACCTGGCACGTTAAATCGACAACGTCGGCGCAGCAGGGGTTATACGAATATGATGCCGTTTCGCGCCTGCGCGACGCGCAGTTTGGGGCCGGGCACGACCGGGTGGGTAATCTGGAAAACTACATCCGCAAAGGCAAACTCTGGGAAGCCTTCGAGTCGGACGGGCAGGCCGTACTGCTGATCGACGAAATTGACAAGGCCGATATTGAGTTCCCCAACGACCTGTTGCAGGAGCTGGACCGGATGGAGTTTTACTGCTACGAACTCCAGCGCACCATCCCGGCAGTTCACCGGCCGGTGGTCATTATCACCTCTAACAATGAAAAGGAGTTGCCCGATGCTTTTCTGCGCCGGTGCTTTTTTCATTTTATCCGCTTCCCCGACCGCCAAACCATGCAGCAAATCGTGGCGGTGCATTTTCCGGGTTTGGCCCAGGAACTGATGGTAAAAGCCATGTCGGTGTTCTACACCATTCGTGAGGTGAAGGCACTCAGAAAGAAGCCCTCTACCAGCGAACTCATCGACTGGATTCGGCTGCTGCTGGTGGCGGGAGTCACCCACAACGACCTTAACGACCTTGATGCCCTCAACGAACTGCCGCCCTACCTCGGCTCGCTCCTCAAAAACGAGCAGGATACCGATCTGATGGTGGCCCTGCGCCGGAAAGGTGGACGACCATACTAATGTAGAGCCGCCCCTGTGGGTCGGCTGCAGATAATCAGTTTTTCCGCCGACCAGGACGGGCGGCTCTACAATATGTTTCTCGACTTTTTTCTGCTCCTCCGCCAACACGCCCTTCCGGTTACCCTCCCGGAATACCTGACGCTGCTGTCGGCTCTGCGGAGCGATGCGGGGGGTACGCGTGTGGAGGACTTTTACAGCCTCAGCAAAACGATCCTCATCAAGCACGAACAGCACCTCGATTTGTTCGACCGCCTGTTTGGGCAATACGTGGCGGGCAAAAAAGTAGCATCGACCAACCTGATGACCGATCTGGCCTGGCCCGACCTGCCGCCCGACTGGTTCCGCGATGCGCTGAAAAATAGCCTGTCGGACCCGGAAAAGGCCGAAATCGACGCGATGGGTGGTTTTGTTGCGCTCTGGCAACGGCTCGGTCAGTTGCTGGCCAAGCCAAACGAACAGCCGCCCGGCCGGGCCGGTGAATGGGCCGACACCCCGACCAGCTCGACCCAAACCGTGCGCCCGGTTGGAAACGATACCGTGCCCGACGGCTTCACCCTGAAACCGGGCGATCAGGGCGAGATGGGCGGTTCGGAAAGTGGCCAGTCGCACAAGGCCACGAAACTGTGGGAACAACGGGCCTATAAAAACCTCGACGACAGCCTCGAACTCAACACCCGGAACCTTAAAATGGCCTTGCGCCGGTTGCGAATTCTGACCCGCGAGGGCGTGGAAAACGAGCTGGACATTAACGGAACCATCGACGGAACGAGCCGAAACGCGGGCTATCTGGCCATTAAAATGCAGCCCGCCCGCCGGAATCGCGTGAAAGTGCTGATTTTGTTCGACGTGGGCGGGTCCATGGATGAACACGTTGAACGCTGTTCGCATTTGTTCTCGGCGGCCCGCTACCAGTTTGGCCAGCTGGCGTTTATGTACTTCCACAACTGCGTTTATGAAACCCTCTGGTGCGACAATGGCCGTCGGCAGGAGCGTGTGCCAACCTGGCAGGTGCTGCACAAATACAACAAAGATTACAAGGTTATTTTTGTGGGCGATGCCGCCATGGCAACCCATGAAATCACCGCGCCTATGGGTAGCGTGGAGCATTATAACGAGGAAGCGGGCCTTGTCTGGCTCGACCGGTTCAGGGCGCAGTACCCGCATCTGGTTTGGCTAAACCCCAACATTGCCGCCTACTGGCCCTATACGCCAAGCACAAAAATCATCCGAGACTGGTCGGGCAACCGCATGTTTCCACTGACGATCAACGGCCTGGAGCAAGCCATGAAAAGTT
>JAYVAP010000557.1:0-11265 GCA_043750915.1 Spirosoma sp.
GGTAATTCAATAGCAATCTCGGTTCCTGCTTTGACAATTAAAGAAAAGTATATTTTAGATCAATTAATGCCTACTTTGGATTATGATATGGTAAAGAAAATCTTAGGGTTTAATTTCACATCTTCAGAAAACGAGAATAAAGAAATCATAGAAAGTTATATGAAATTATATAGATACTATCCATCATTTCACAGGGTGAATATTTAAAGATTTTCAAATAACGTGTGTAATATACTCTCACCTACAATAGGACTCACACTGTTACCTATTTGACGAAAGCTGTGCCATTTGGTTGGATGAAAAATAAACCAATCCGGAAAGCCTTGTAAACGAGCTGCTTCTCTAGGAGCTATAACACGGGCTTCACTAAAATGTATAGGACGAACAGCTTGGAAACTTCCTTTGTCTTTGGCCGTTCCAGCTCTAATAGTAGGACAATAGCCCCCCGCATCTAGTTTTACTGATTTTGATATAAGATCAACCTGACCTGGGAGGAGTGATCCATAACGTTTTGCAACTTCTGGAGTATGAACTGTCCCCAAAAAGCCGGAAACTCTATTATATTTATTTAATTGTATTAAAGCAGATAAATTGCCTACTCCAACAGGAACATGGTCCATGTATAAATTTGCCAAGTACTCTGATTTAATCAAAGATATGTTACGCCACCCGCTTTCTTCAGTTTGCCATGAGGGATCTATAAAATGTGGTAATCCCTC
Organism: Spirosoma sp.; assembly: GCA_043750915.1. GTDB lineage: Bacteria > Bacteroidota > Bacteroidia > Cytophagales > Spirosomataceae > Spirosoma. Next base: position 720 of record JAYVAP010000557.1, read on the forward strand.
TAGTGCGTCACGCACAACCAAAGGCTTTGTGAACGAGTCAGGAAGAAAATCTAAATGTGAAATAGACTTACCAAATTTAGTAGGATTATAGCCTATAAAGAACATACGGGTTCGAGATGTAGCAGCTCCATATAGATTAGCCTTCACTACTATAGGTTTTAGTATTTCATAACTGTCTCGAATACAATCGAATGATCTATCTCTTATGGTGTCATAACGTTTGTTCATTATACCTGGAACATTTTCAGCCACAAAAAACTTGGGCTTGGTCTCGGCTACAAGTCGAAAAAAATGTCCAAATAAATTGTTGCGCTCGTCTGCTGGCTGTCGTGAACCAATTACGCTAAATCCTTGACATGGAGGGCCTCCAATAAGACCATCAAGCGTTCCATAGGACAACTTAGCAATGTCGTATATCTGACGGCCAGTCAACTGGGACACGTCTTTATTACTATGAATTGTAGTTTGGAAGTTTTGCGAGTGAAAGTTGATGGCATGAGCATCATTTTCAATAGCTGCTGCTACTCTGAAACCTGCTCGCGCTGCTCCGAGACTTAAACCGCCAACACCTGCAAAGAGATCAACAACCGTAGGAATATTTTTCATATATCAGGCCAAAGTTGATATTTTTTTTACAGACTACCTATTTTAGACTGAAGGAAGTACATTTTACTTGTATAGACATAGCGTTTTCAGGTAGGTATCACCGCCACCCCAACCGCACCCCTACATAAGCCAGCCAGCCCCACCGCCCGACATCAGACGTAGAAGTCCAGCGTTGGCGGATGCCCAGCACGACCGGCTGGAACTCGATCTCCAGCCCGAAATCGGCACCGGCCAGTAAACCAGATCGGGCCGAAACGGTAGGATCGGTCAGGACGGTTTGAGAAGTCCGGCTGACCGATTCATAGCCGGCAAAGGGCTGTAGTTGCCCGCGCACGAGAAAGGTGCGGAATGCCGACCGGTATAATACAAATTCTCGGCCGTAGCCGATAGTAAACTGTTCGGCCTTAACCGGTTGCCGAATGGCAGTAGTGGTCAGGCTGTCGGTGATTGCTGACTGAATCGGTTTGCGAACATACCCGATTGTCCACTTCCAGGCGTTCAGGATTTTACCGTAGCGACCCGTGGACAGTGAGCCGTGCCAGCCACTGTTTTTGAGCGTTAACTGGTTCTGATTTGTTGTCAGGGCCAGTCCGCCGGCAGCCTCTACAAAACGTTGTCCGGTCAATCGGGGGGCTAACCGAAACGACTGGCTCTGCGCGGGGCAAGACAGAAGTAGGTTTCCGCCCAAAAAGCAAGACAAAAGTAGGTTTCTCATAGTCCCCGTGCTTTGAGCATGATGTCGCTGTCGATCTGGAAACGCAGGTGCCGCCCGCCGTCTTTCTCGTACAATTCCATTTCGATAACCTTGTCTTCGGTGAATGTCTTCAGCGGAATAGCATAGACCATCGTGTAGTTGGTGCGGCCCCGGAATTTGGTGAGCGTTTCAGGATAGTTAGCCAGTATAGGCAATTCCATTTCCTGAGAAGCCATGCGCTTCAACACGTCTTTATCGCGGATGTAGAACTTGGCGAAATCCAGCCCGTAATCAATCTCACTGTCATTGTCGATTTTGCACTGCACGTAGAGCGTTGCGCCCTGCACGTATAGACCCGCCAACAGAAGGCTCATGCGTTGCTTGGTCACCCCTACATTGCGGGCAAAGGGTTTGCGTTCATATACCCGCGCGGCTGTGTGCAGCAACTCCGTCTTGTTCACATCGGCCACCGGCCCCACCATTGGCAAGGCTGTGGCCTTGTTTATGCCCAACGCTGATGATACGGCATTATCGGAGCGGGTATTGTTGGCGATATTGATATTCAGCACCGACGGCTCTGACTCGTAGCGAATCAGGAAGGAATAAAAGCCGCCATCGTCGGTCAGGACGGTGATGTTGGTTTCGCCGAAAGGTCGGGGAGCCGTTGCTTTCACGCGTAGAATGTTGTTGACGCTTTCGGGAATCAGCGCGATAATATCCGACGAACCGGCATCAATATCCCGAATTTTAGCCGGAAAAATGATGTGCGTTGTCTTGTGATCTGATACACCAATGGAGTAACTGCCTTTCACCGCTGATTTGTCAATCGGCAACACGTAGCCGGGCGTGAGTTTGCCAAGTGGCTCAGTTCCCTTTGCCGAATCGGCTACAGGCTTGCCTGTTGATTTAGGTATGGTTGCCAAGGCGACTACTGAAAGCGAAGTGGGCGTTTTGGGCGTTTGTGCCGTTACCCTCCCCGAATGCTTGTAGGAACGGTGGTGTTGGGCATAAGCTCCGCCAAAAGTCAGCGAGAAGGCTGCCAGTAGGAATAATGATCGTTTCATAAATATGTTAGATGATCTTGGTCAATTAGAAATCGGCTAAGGCTTTACCTGCCCCGGAGCGGCCTCCGCTTTTCAGATAAATGCGATGGTTCGGTTTGATACTGGCTTTGGGTGCGGACAGCTTCCCCTGAATGAGTGCTCTGGCTCCCTGAAACAAGGTCGTTCCGGCCTGAACCGCCACTTGTGCGCCAACCTGCTGGCCGATGCCGCCCTGGGGAATCAGGTAAGCGGGGGACATAGCCGCCGACTGAGCCGTTTGGCCGAGTGCCTGAGCCACGCGGTTTTTCTCATTCAGGTGTGGCACCCGAAGCCCGGCGCGGCCATCGAGGTCATACGCCGTCAGATCTGTTTCATAGAGGTAGTTGCCCTGCCGCAGCGTATTGACCGTAACCATGATCCGCTCGTCGGCAATGTGGCAAATGCCCGACACGAGCGAGTTGGCGGGCAGCGTTACGATTTCTCCGTTGAGCAACAGTTGCGTGTCTTCGAGCAATCGAATCTTTACCGTTGATCCTGACGAGACGGCGACCACATCGCCATCCCCGTGAATCACGGCTGGTATAGACATATTGTTGCTGTTGGGCATATTTGTGGCCCGTAATGCCCGACCACCTGTACCGTAAAAAGCATTACGGTTGTTTTGGGTAGGAGCATCGTAGCCATCGGGCAGGATGATTGTGTTCGATTGGCTTCTTCCCAATTGGTTATCACGCTGTGCGGCTACTCCCTGTCCGTCCTGATCGGCGGCAATCTCCCGCTTAAAAAGTTCGGCGTATTGCGCCGGAAGCTGGCCACCGTTTGCCCGTTTCAATTTTCGGTATTCATCCATGTACAGCGGCTTTCCATCTAAGCCATTTCCATTAAGATGCTCTGAAGAACTTGATGCGGATGAACGGTTGCTGCCTTCGATCTGACGCAATAGTCGCTCCGTGGCTTGCCGGTTGTAGGTACGTTCGTCCTGCGATTGTTGGTCTTCGGCCAGTTGCTCCCGCGATTTAGGAGCGCGGTACATCGTTCGCATGACCCGCTCCTGTTCACGCTGGGCGCGTTCGTTGTCGTTTAGGTATTGCCGGTTGACAGATCCCTTTGATACGGTAGTCCCCGCACGGCCAGCCGTTGCGACGTTAGCCAGGTCGGTTTCGGTCAGGTGTTCATTGCTACTTAAGCCCACTTTGGCCGATTGGCCAGTTAGCATTTGACTACTCGTCCGGGCCTGTTGGTCGTTTTGCGGCTTCGTTGACGAGGGTTTAAGGTCACCGGTCGAAAAGCTGTTGTCGTACTTTACGTCGTTTTTCAGGCCATGCGGTTTAGCTTGTGGGGGCGATAAATCAACTACTGTAGCCGTCGAGTCTGTTGTCCTCGTTTGGCCCGTTGTGATGAAACCGCCCTGAACGCCATAGATACCAATACCGATCAGTAGTATGCCAGGAGCCAGCATGACAACAACTTTTTTGCGGCTGAGAGACATTTTCCTGGCCGTTTCCTGCCCGGCTGAAATCGGCGGATTGGTAACAGGGTCCCGGCGGGGAACCGTACTTTTGGTTGAGGAAGCCATAAGGGTTTGGGCTTTAAAGTAGGGTCAGTAAGTCGTAGATAAAATAGGCCAGTAGCGTGAGCAGAACACCCAGTACTACGTAGTTGCGCCGACGTAAACCAGCCCGGTCTTGCCAGGCGTTGAGAAAATTTCCGACTCGCTCGAATTGAGTATCGAGCCAACGCCCGGCTCGCTGCCCAACCTGAAAACCGGGGTGTTCGTCAGGTCGTCGGAGCAGCTTCTTCTGGAAGGGTGTAAATAGGCCCATAGGAATCAGTACCGGGTCAGTTGGTTCGTAATCTTCGACGAGACAATGTGAAAATTCCGCATCAGATAGCCGTTTGGTGAGTTCTCCGAGCGGTTAATGTCGATCAACTCTGTGTCCGTGATAATCTGCCGTTCAATGGAAGCCGTAGCCCGGTCCTGAGTAAGTGTCGCGTAGGTAATGGCGCGGTACGGATACGCCCTCATATCGGTATGCACCGAATCAATGCGGATTTTTTGGGTGACGTTTCCCTGTACCATCTCCCGGTAGTAGTCCTGTTCACTCAGGTTGTTATAGAGCTTCTGAGCCGACTCATCGCACAGAAACAGGGCTTTCTTCATGTTGTCGCCAATAGAACGCGGGTCGGGCGATACGGTGAAAAATAGCTCGTGGAACCGGGCGACGTGGTAACGGGCTTCGGCGGGGCGGTTGTCGGTGATGTCGCCACAGGTGGCTTCGATGGCTTCGCCCCGGTTGATGAGGTAAATCCGCTTCGAGAAATCGTCGGTGTATTTGAACGCCAGAATGATGGCCGTGAGCGAAATGCCGAATGAGCAGACAATGGCCGCCACGACCAACGCCCGCCCGCGCTGGAAATCCTTTTCTAATTGCAAAAGCTCTTTCATAGATGAAATACGGTTTACGGTTTGGTAGAAAACGGTTGTTTTTCGGCAATTATCCGGCGTTGTTTGGCTGCATTGAGGACTGCTTGACCATCTTGTTGTTGGCGACCATCGGGTTCGTAAATTTCAATGGATGCCCCGCCCGTATGAAAAACATAGGCTTTGGCCGAATGACGCTGATACCGTTGCAGGCTAGCAAACACGGTGAAGACCGTAAGCAACCCCACCGGCAAGAAGGCGAATAGGAATACGGACATGGCTGTTCGGTAGGCGACGAGCAGGTTGTTTTGATAGCGGTAGCGTTTCATTCTAAGTTAAGTATGTGTTGTATTCATTGTATCACACGGCCCTCCGGTTTCGGTAGCGTTTGTCGGCACCTACCAAGGCTACCGCCGTACCACCAACCGCCCCTAACCCAAACTTGGCTACCTCAGCCGAAGCCATCAACCCACCACCAATGACTGCCCCCGCTGCCCGGCCAACTTTCGCTCCCACCGTGCCGGTGTTCGGTCCGTGCTGATCGACAAAAGCCCCGATCTGTGCGCCTACGTTGCCGCCAGTACGAACTCCGGCAGATACACCCCGGTAGGCTGTGCCGGTGAACTGGGGGCGTAACGGATTCCCCTTGCTTGTTGCTGGTTGTGTGCCGGGAGACACCGAGGGCGTATCAACGGACGGAGCCGATGATTCGGACGCGGTTTGGTTAGGGGGTGGCATGGGTCGGCTTCCCCAGCTATTGGCTCCGGTTGAGTTGTAACTACCACCACTCCCGGCTCCTCCAGAACGGGTAGTCTTCAACGGCGAGTTCGGTACGCTGAACGTTGGCGCGGCTGCCTGACTACCACCCCCACTACTGGGTGAGTTGGCCTCACCCCTACCCATACCAATGCCGAACGATTTTCCGAATGAGCCAGACGTACCCCGCAGTACCGACCCGCCAACGTGTGACCCTGCCTGACCGACCGTGCTAATCGCAGCACTGCCTTTTCGGGTAGCCTGCGCGGCTCCCTGCGTACCAATCCGGGTTGCTCCCTGCACCATAGCTCCTACTCCACCGACTGTCACAAGCATATTGGTCATGGAGGGCACCTGAAAATAGCCGATGATGAGCATGATGAGAATGGCGATGTAGGCCATGCCCAGAAACGTTACGTTATCGGCTTCGGCCCCACCCTGCGTAATGGCAATGGCCCCGCTGTATTTGGCTAAATACTTGTCAGACACCGTGAAGGCAATCCGTCCGTACAGAGCCGCTACCATTGGTAACAGCGCGTAGTTAATATATTTTCCGAACCATTCGGCCAGGTTTGAGGTGAACCCTGGAAAAATAGCCATCACAATCGCAATGGGTGCGCCGAAGCGGAGAATGAGCCGGTAGCTGATCGAGATTAAATACATCAGCGATTCGCAGACGTGCATGACGGCCAGCAGAAAATCCTGAATCAGGCCCAGAAGCATCGCATAGAACTTATCAATCCCGCCATCGAAGGCAATCTTCATTTCCACTTTGGTATCGCCGAAAAAGCCGGATTCGTCGGCTTCGCGGTTCGATTTGTAGTAGTCCGAATACGCTTTTGGGTCGCTGCCGATCTTGTCCCACTTTTCTTTGACCTTGTCCCGAATTAATTCCGACTGTTTTTTAACCCGTTGGTAGATAAGCTGATTGCCGTTCGTAATCTTATTAGCCGCAGCCAGTCCGAACGCATCGAGCGTATCACAGATTTTAGGTGCGGCCGTCAACAGAATCACCATCGCAAACGGGCGCAGATACGGAAAGAAATCAATTGGTTCATTCCGGGAAATCTGCCCGGCCAGCCGCGAAAAGATGTACAGCAAGGCCCCGATGCCAGCCGCCGACCGGATCATCGTTTCGATTTCACGGGCGGTGCTGGCACTGTCTTTCAGCACTTCGCTGTAAATCGTCTGTAGTTCGTCGATCAGGTTGAAATACTCTTCCATTGATTAGGTTCGGGCGGTCGACCGCTGCCGTCAGGTTATGTAAATCAGCCGCCGAAGCCCTGACCAATTTTGTATTCGTCGTAAAGCCGTTTTTTCATCGGTTCCAGGAACACGCGGGTTTCCATCCGCAGCACAATCTCAAATTCCTGTTCAGAAATTATCCGTCCATCGGGTGTTGCCCAGCCAACTTCACCGTTTGTCCGTCTCGACGGGGGGACTGGATGATATCCCTTCGCCAGCAGTGCCACCATAGCCATGCGCTTCGCTTCAATTTCGGCCAGTTCGAGCCGATCCTGATAATCCTGTAGTCGCCGGGTGTAATCCTCCTGAGCCTGTCGCATTCGCTGGGCTTCGGCGGTTTGCGTGTAGTTGTCCAGCACCGACTGATCTTTGTACGGTTCATAGTCGTTATAGCCGTTTTCAAAACCATTATCAAATGAGTTGCCCCCGCTGCTCCCACCAGTTAGCCGATCCATGCGGTCAATGGAGATGCCGTAAAGTCGGGCTGTAGCAGTGCGGTCGCGGAGACTTCCTGCCCGTTTGAGCGACAGGGCACGTACCCGGTAGAAATAGGCATTCACCTTATTCTGAAAGCGGCTGGCTTTCTCATAAGCTGTGTTGAGCCAGGTCATTCGTTCGGCGTCGTTCATCTTTAGGATATTGGTCGCCGTTGACTGCCGCATATCTTTCAGGATATTAGTGCCTTCATCGGCCATTGCCTTGAAGTCTCTTACAATAAGTGCATACTCCGCTGGGTAGATATGGCCATCCACATTGATAGTGGTGGCCATTTGGCTCATAGTCTGCGTCGTGCCAGTTACGACCTTCACCAACTCTGTTCCCCGGTGGAACTGCTTGATGCCATTACTGACCTTTTTAAGGTCTTCGACGTTCTTGACCAGCGTTTTGAAAGACGGGTCTTGTAGTAGTTTGATAAGCTGGGTCACGCCCGTGTGCAGTGGATCGCTAACCACAAATTGTGCGTGAGCGGGTTGGTAAGCCAACGTAATAAATAGGGCCAGCCATGCGATTTTAAGGAGAAAAGAAAAGGGTTTAGTCATAGCGGATTCAGGAATAATTGGGGTCTCTATGTGGGTTGTTACACGGTTTCGCCCTGCGCCCAGCCCTTCACGGCCAGTTCCATGTCGCCCGCGTATTTATGTTCGGCCAGCAATTGTATCGCGTCCACATCGGTACGCTCGGTGGTATACGTGCCATACGCCCGGCGCGATACCTCCACCCCATAGACCTTGCAACGGTCGCCCAGAATCACCGCCATTTCCTTGTGGGGCGGGCGGTTGGGGTTCGTGCCCTTGTTGATGCTCAGAATAATATTGGCCTGTTTCTCCGACAGAGCCAGCGTCTGCATGATCTCTGGGAATCGCTTCTCGTAGTTGTTCTGATCGAGCAGCAGCTTAATCGGCGAGTTGTTGATAATCGCATCTTTCACAATAGCGTTACCCACCAAATCGTCTACTTCCTGCGTTACGACGCCTAATGAACCGTAGTGTTTCCGCACGGTTTTAGAGCACCATTTCAGGAAGTCTGCAAAACTGTCTTTGGCGAGGGCTTTCCAGGCTTCTTCAATCAGGAGCATTTTCAGCACCCCCTTTACGTTGATGAGTTTCCGAACGTAGTTGTTCATTATCATGATCGTCGTTACGGGGAACAGCACCGGGTGGTCCTTGATGTTATCGAGTTCGTAAATCACGAAGGGCGCATCCACCAGGTCGATATTAGTGGTTGAGTTAAGCAGGTAATCATACTGCCCGCCCTGGTAGTAGGGCCGAATGACGTAGAGGAAGTTTTGCAGGTCGAACTCCTTGTCGGAACGGCCCTGATTCTGGCTAAAAATGGCCGGATAATGCGTTTTAGTAAACTCGTAGAAGGAATTGAAGCACGGAAATTCATGTCGGCCCGATTCTATTTGCCGACGCATCGCCCGGTAATACTCATGGATGATGTTGGAAATCGTAACCTCCTCCGATTTGGTAGCCCCTTCCCCGTCTTTCTTCCAGAGTGCCATCATCAGGTTAGCCAGCGCGTCTTTGGTATCTTCGTTGGGATTCAGATCATCGAAGTAAAACGGGTTAAAGCTAATCGGGTTATCCGGCTCGTTGGTAATGTACCGACCACCCAATGCAGTACACAGTCGGCGGTATGAGTGGCCTACATCTACAATGCTTACGTGCGTCCCATGCGAGAGCAGGTAATAGACGAGATTATTCATCGTGAATGACTTGCCCGACCCAGATGGCCCCACAACCATGAAATTCCGGTTGCTGATAATGCCCTGTTGCAGGGGCTTAAAGAACAGGTCCACCATACAGGGCTTGCCGAATCGGTCAGTCATCAGTATTCCGTTTTTGTTGAAGAAACTGTCTGTATAATTGGTCTCCATATTCCACAGAGCCAGGGCCTCTTCTGCAAAACAGGTCAGCAGGTTGTCGGCCCCGATTTCGGCAATGTTGCCTGGAATGCACGACCAGAAAAGCGTCTCGGCATCCCAGATCGCCATCTTCGGCTTAAAGCCCAATTTGGCAATGGAAGCGGCTAACGATGACCTATAAACGTCAGCGGTTTCCGGGTCTTCGTGGAAGGTCATCACGTTGTAATGCGCCCGAACAACCTTGCGGTTGTTGGCCTTGATTTCTTCCATGAATTGATCCTTCGCCGAAATACTGACCGCGTTTTCCTTCGACCAGGTGGCAAACGAGTGATGCCGTTTTACGTCGGCCACCATCTGATTGACCAATGAATCAGTATCCTGAATATAAAGTACCTGATTGTAGACGTGGTTGAATGGTAACAGCAGTCCCAGAAAGCTCCCGGTTGAGGCCGGGAACGAAGTCGAGTCCGTCGAAAACTGTTCTAACCGCACCTGATTGAATACTTCAGTCGGGAAGCTGTCGAGTTCCGAAATGGCGTAAGTATGCGTATGCTTACCGGCTACTTTCAGTCCGTTGGTCATTTCCACATCGTACAAGGTTGGATCGTCGAAATGCAGCGAAAAGTATTTCTGGTACAGATTGGTTTCGTCGCCCTCACCGATAAGTTGCTCCCGGGTGAGCCGATGCAGGCGAACTTTACCCGAATCGTTGAAAATGGCCTGAAACTGGGTTACAATATCAATAAACTCAGCCCATGTTTTATAATCCTGGACTTCACGCGGTACCAAATGTCGTTTTAATAATGAGGAATTTGTCGTAGTTCGTTTGAGCGGTGAAGCGGCCGGCCGCGTAACGTATAGGTACGCCCGGTGGTCGAGGTAGGGTCGTTCGGTAAAGTGCAGCTCATTTTCCCAGGCGATGTAATTATTCGATAGCAGATACTCGCGCTCAAATTTGGTTTGATAACTGGCCTCCACGAAAAAATCTTGCTTGTGCACCATGTAGCCCACAGGCAGTATACGAACGGCCCGGACAAACACATCGTGAATGGCATTGTACTCACTCTCCGACAAGGCATAAATCTCTGAGAGTTCGAGCGAGAACGCCATGGTCAGGTCAGCGTTTTTCGACACGATGATATCCGTCTCTGCATCAATACACAGGATCGGAAACAACGTTTCAAGGTTCTTAGCTTTGCGCGGATTCATGCCTTGCGTTTAGGAAATGATTTTACGTCAACCAACTGCCGGAACGGCCGGATTTGGTAAATGAAATGTGGTTTCAGCGACCGCACGGGCTGCTTAACGTCTCCCCATCGACCGTATTTCTTGTTGGCCGAATACATGTAAAACAACACGCCACTGCCCGTTGACACCATGAGCAGCAGAGCCAGAAACAGGTTTACGCCAAG
>JAYVAP010000558.1:0-3675 GCA_043750915.1 Spirosoma sp.
GTATATGCCGGCGTTTGGTATCAAATTAGCCGCCGGGCGCAATGTAACGCCAGCCGAGGCAACGGCTGGCTGGGGGAGCCACCGCGTGATGCTCAATGAAACGGCGGCTAAACAGCTGGGCTTTTTGTCGGCACAGGCTGCTGTTGGTCAGCAGATTAACTGGCAGGGTGGCGCGGAGGTAGTCGGCGTTATGAAAGACTATCATCATCAGTCGCTGCAGCAGGCCATTGGCCCCATCGTGTTCCAGCCCGCCTACAACGACCATTATTTTGCCCTCAAACTAACCACGCAGCAGGGCCAGCAGCAAAACGTGGCGCGGCTGTCGGAGCTATACCGGCAGTATTTTCCCGGTAATCCCTTCGAGTACTACTTTGCCGATGAGCAGTACAACAAGCAGTACCAGACCGAGCAGCAGTACGGTCGCCTGTTTACGGTGGCCGCCGGGCTGGCCATTCTGATTGCCTGTCTGGGCCTGTTCGGTCTGGCAACGTTCACCGCCCAGCAACGCACCAAAGAGATTGGTGTCAGGAAAGTGCTGGGCGCCAGCGTGACCAGCATCGTTACACTGCTTTCCAAAGATTTCCTGAAGTTGGTCCTGATTGCCATTGTCATTGCCAGCCCCATTGCGTGGTTTGCCATGAACCGGTGGTTGCAGGACTTCGCCTACAAGATTGATATTGAATGGTGGGTGTTTGCCGGGGCGGGTTTGCTGGCGGTGGGCATTGCGCTATTGACGGTGAGTTTCCAGAGCGTGCGGGCCGCCCTGATGAACCCGGTGAAGAGTTTGAGAAGCGAATAAAACAACAACTATCATGTTCAGAAACTACCTCAAAATCGCCTGGCGAAATATCGTCACTAACAAGGCTTATTCGGCCATCAACATCGGCGGGCTGGCCGTGGGCATGGCGGCAACGCTGCTCATTTTTCAGTACGTGGCTGTTGAACGGAGCTACGACCGTTTTCATCAGAATGCCGACCGTATTTTTCGGGTAAAGGCCCAACGTTTTGAGAAAGGCGTTTTATCAACCGAATGGGCAGCCGGGCCGTTTGCCGTGGGGAATCACCTGAAGGCTGCCTTCCCGGAAGTAGAGGATTACACCAAATTTCATGTTCGGAACAACCTCTTGCTGGAAGTGAATGACCGCAAATATAAAGTGGAGCAGGGTGCGTTTGCCATGCCCTCATTTTTTACGGTATTCTCGTTTCCATTACTAACCGGCGATCAGAAAACGGCCCTGACAGAACCTAATACGGGTGTTATTTCAACCGCTTTGGCGAGACGTTTGTTTGGGGCAACAAATCCGTTGGGTAAGGTGATCACGATAGAAAGCGAATTTCCGATCAGGATAACGGGCGTATATGCTGATTTCCCCAAAAATTCGCACCTCAAAGCCGACTACCTGATGTCGTTCAGTACATTTCAACGGTTGGTCAATCCCCAAAACGAACCGGATGGAAACCTCGATAATGCCTGGAACCACGATGGTTGCCTAACATATTTGCTACTGAATAAGTCGGCAAACCCTGAAAAATTGGCTGCTAAATTTCCCGCCTTTCTACAGGAAAAAGACCAGATAGACTCAAAAACGGGCAATAGGATGGCTTTACAGTTACAACCACTCCCCGACATTCATTTGCATTCCCATTTTATGATGGAAGCGAGTACCAATGGCGATGGTAATTCGGTGTATGTGTTACTGTGTGTTGCTTTTTTCATTATTGCCATTGCCTGGATCAACTACATTAACTTGGCAACGGCGCGGGCCGTGGGTCGGGCCAAAGAAGTGGGTGTGCGGAAAGCCGTTGGTTCGCACCGAAGTCAGTTGATTGGGCAGTTTATGATCGAATCAGCACTGCTTAATTTCCTGGCCGTTGTCGCGGCCTTCACCGGGGTTGTGGTGGCCCTTCCGCTGTTCAATCGCTTCACCGATCAGCAGTTGACCTACTCGTTTGTGTGGTCGGGCCGGTTCTGGCTGAGTCTGGGCATCATGTATGCAATTGGAACCCTGCTATCGGGTGCATATCCGGCCTTTGTGCTTTCACGTTTTAACCCGGTTTCGGTGCTGAAAAACGGTATTTCCTCATTCAAAGAGGGCGTTTTTTTGCGGAAGTCGCTGGTTGTTGTCCAGTTTTCGGCCTCCGTTTTTCTGTTGGTAGGTACTATCACGGTTTTTCGCCAATTGCAGTTTATGCGGAGCCAAAGCCTCGGCATCGACATTGGTCAAACGCTGGTGTTAGACAAACCCATAAACGACTCTACCCGAATCAACCAAACAAAAGCGTTCAAAACGTATCTGCTCCGACAGTCGTCCATCAAAAGTGTTGTCGTATCGGGGTCTATTCCCGGCGAAAAAGTGGAGTTCAACGCGGGTGGCATTCGGTTGGCAGGTACGCCCGAAGAAACTGGTCAACAGTACCGCGTGATTGGCGTTGACTATGACTTTGTGAAGGCCTTTGGCATGAAAGTGATTGCCGGGCGCAACTTCGATGAGAAGCTCGGCGAGAAAGATGCCGTGGTGTTCAACCGAACGGGCATCAGGCAGTTAGGCTTTGCCAGCCCCGAAAAAGCGTTGGGTCAGAAAATTGATTTCTGGGGTGATATCCTCACGATTGTTGGCGTGGTGGACGATTTTCATCAGCAGTCGCTTCGCGAAGCTTTTGAACCGCTTATTTTGCGTTTAGACCCCGGCGTGAATGGGCAGCTATCCATTAAACTGGCCGACAGTAATCCCGCTCAGGCCATTGCAACGGTGAAGCAAGCCTGGTCGCAATTTTTCCCGACCGACCCGTTTGTGTATTCGTTTTTGAACGAACGCTACGACAAGCAATACCGCGCCGACGAGCGATTTGGGCAGGTGTTTGGCTTTTTCACCCTGCTGGCTGTGCTGGTCGCCTGCTTAGGTCTGCTCGGCCTCGCTACCTTCACCGCCCAACAGCGCACCAAAGAAATCGGCGTGCGCAAGGTGCTGGGCGCCAGCGTGACCAGCATCGTTACACTGCTTTCCAAAGATTTCCTGAAGTTGGTCCTGATCGCCATCGTCATTGCCAGCCCCATTGCGTGGTTTGCCATGAACCGGTGGTTGCAGGACTTCGCCTACAAGATTGACATTGAGTGGTGGGTCTTTGCTTTGGCGGGTTTGCTGGCGGTGGGCATTGCCTTGCTGACGGTGAGTTTCCAGAGTGTGCGGGCCGCGTTGATGAACCCGGTGAAGAGTTTGCGGAGTGAGTGAAAGGGTGAAGCAATGGTTAATCAACAGTCGCGTTTCAAGCAAAAATGGCTGGTAGAGGTAGTTCAAAGCCGGTGTTGGGGTCGCGCAGAAAATCGTCTTCGTAAAAAAATGAGTAGTGACCAGGGCGGTCATAAACGAAAACACCTTTGACCGCTGGGGCTATAATCCAGCAGGATTGAACCCCAAAGGCAAAATAAATAACGGTCTTATCGATCATTTGCTCCAGGCTTTGCGAAGGAGATTGAATTTCGATACAAACCAGCGGTGCGTCGGTTCGTTTAGCTGGTTCGCCATCATAGTTCAATGTGAAACTGGGGTAAATAACAACATCAGGCGTAGTACCATCGGGCTGAGTTGCCAACGATGTTTCTGACATAATTGAAAACTCAGTAAAAGTGTGATTAGGTAAAAATTAAGCTAATTTAGGGGTTTTATGCAGACTAAA
>JAYVAP010000559.1:0-3277 GCA_043750915.1 Spirosoma sp.
CCTGAAAGGTATGAGTGCCCCCAAAACCCTCGATGCCGCTTCGTCGCTGCTGACGACCGTTTTCAACGTGTACGCCCCAACGCATTCGATGCTGGTGCTGAAAATGACCGCCGACTTCAACGGTACGTATTACAGCTGGAACAACGTTAAGCAAAAATATACCGGCCAGCGGCCTTATTACCTGTGTTTGATTGGTACCAACGATGCCCTCCGGCGGCTCTACACCGACCCGGCTTACCAGACCATCCGCCGTTTCGATCAGCTGCCAGGCTACGAAGAATCGTGGTTTTTTGGCCGCACCCAACCCGGCAAAGATACCGAAACGACTGCGCCTTTTTATACCGTTCTGGTTAACGACCCCGCCCGCAAAGGCCGCTTCAAACGGGCCGATGAGGAAGTTCGTACCCGCACCAAAACCGTTCATGCCCTCACCGATGTGCAGCCTGATGTGACGGATAAAAGTCTGGCCATTCCGGTGGCGGTCGATTTGTCGGCCCTGCGGTTGCCCGCGTCGCTGCTGACTGATGAGAGCCAGTATGTGGTGGCGGGAAAAGACAACTTCCGGGTGTCGGCGGTGCAGACCTATGTGGGCACCAACGGCACCACGCACAAACTGCTGCTAACGACCAACAAACCCGCCCGGGGCAACCGCACGGCCACCATTCGGCTACGTCGGCAGTTTCCGCCCCGCTGGATTGCCGCCACCACCACCACCAGCGATATGCCCGTGGATGCCCGCTCAACATTTGGGTTGCAAAACCTGTTGCAGGGTGTAGAACAGGCCTATAACCCCAACAACCAAAGCGAATATTTCACCCTGACTATTGAATTGAACTGAAGTAAAGACCGCAACATTTTGCGTCTCCCATGCGTCAGCAACTTATTTTGTAACTCAAATCAGCCGCCAATCAGACGTAAAATATTGCGTCTCTACCCAATGGAAGAATCACTCTATAATTTTTACAACCTGTTTGTTAACAGCGCGTTGCTGGAAGATTTGTATCAGGAAGAACTGCTGTCACCCCTGACGTGGTCGGCGGTAGGCATCGCGTTTCTGGTTGCCTTTGCGTTTTACATCTGGCCGTTCAACCGGGTTAGTTTCAGCGGGTTTGGTAGCTGGCTGCTCATGCTGGGTGTCAGTGCGCTGCTGTTGTTTGTGGTCACGCTGGTTACGTGTTACCAGAAAGCGGGCCAGGCCATCCCGCGCGACGAAGCCGATACCAACCAGGGGGTTCTGTTCGATCAGGGCGTGAGCGTATTTCTGAGTTATGCTTTCTCTATGGCTCTGCTCACGGCCGTTATTTTCTTCGTGATATCGATGCTGCTGAAAAATTTCAGCAAAAACGCCAAGCACCGGCCCATGTTGTGGCCATCAAAATAAACAAGGGATATTACACAGAGATTCACGAAGACAAAGGAGATACATTAAGGTCTCGGTGAATCTCCTTTATACGCTGGGTACCTCTGTGAAACAGCTTTTTATCTTAAAACCATTATGCCAAAACTATTTGTCTTCGCCATTGGCGGAACGGGTTCGCGGGTGCTGAAAGCACTGACCTTTTTGCTGGCATCGGGTGTCAAATTAGAGAATACCGACGAGGTAATTCCCATTGTGCTGGACCCCCACGCCACCAACGACGATTTGCTGCGCACCAAAGAACTCCTGCGCGAGTATGGCAACATCCGGGCGGGTCTGCAAACCAAGCCCGCCGAGGGTTTTTTTGCCACCGAAATAAAAACCCTCAACCGGGCCATTGGCGGTAACGCCACCATTGCCGATACCTACGTTTTTGAATTACAGGGCGTTCAGCAGGAAAAATTTAAGGACTATATCAACTACGAAGGCCTCGATGCCCCCAACAAAGCCATGGCGAGTCTATTATTTTCAGACGATAATCTGGAAACAAAAATGGATATCGGCTTTGTGGGAAACCCCAACATTGGCAGCACGGTGCTGAATCAGTTTCGTTATTCCGATGTGTTTCAGGCATTTGCCGAGAATTTTGGGGCCAACGACCGGATTTTTGTCGTCAGCTCAATTTTTGGCGGTACGGGCGCGGCTGGTTTCCCCATTCTGCTCAAAAACATTCGGGGGGCGCAGGCCATTGGGCAGATTCCGAACCCGGCCTTTTTGCGCGATGCCAAAATCGGAGCCGTAACGGTAATGCCCTACTTCAGCCTGACCACCAGCGATAATAAACTAATCGACCCGGCTTCGTTCATTGCCAAAACCAAAGCCGCTTTAGATTACTACCAGAAGGGCGTTAACCCGTGGGTCAACGCGTTGTACTACATTGGCGACGATCAGACCAAAGCCTACACGTATGACCCCGGCGCGGGCGGACAGAAAAACGAAGCCCACTTCGTAGAAATGGCCTCGGCATTAGCCATCGTCGATTTTATGAACACGCCCGATGCGGGTCTGGCCGTTGTCAATGGCCGTCCGGCAAACCCGGTCTACAAAGAATTTGGCATTGAACAGGATGGCGCAGCCCTGCAACTGGGTAACTTAGCCGGGGCCACCAAAGAAATCGTTAGCCTGCCGCTGTCCAAAATGGCCTTGTTCAGTACATATCTGAGTGGGCGGCTTCGCACGGCAGCGGGCACCGTGCAATGGTCCAAAGCCAACCCACCTATTTCGACGGCTTTTCTGAACTCACAGTTTTTCAACAGCATCAAAAACTTCGATACGGGCTTCCGGCAGTGGCTTTCCGAAATGGGCGCGAACAAACGATCGTTCACCCCTTTTCTGCTCGATGCGGCCAACCTGGGGCAGACCGTGCGGGGGTTTGAACCAAAAAAGAAAGGGATCTTTGGGGGCGAGTCAGACGTGAAACTCGACATTGTCGACGACTTCGATCAGACGCTTAACAAAACCGCCGAGGGGAAAGCTTACGTCAGTGAGAACGATAAATTCGTGCAGCTTTTCTCGGAAGGCACCGACCGGTTTGTCCGCGAAAAATTGCCCAAGGTGCTGGACTATTGAGGTGTTTTGGGTTTAGCGTTCAACTTATCGCTTGCTACCCGAAAATTTAAGCTCATTTCGGACTCTTACCCAACAACCCCGTGTGTTTATGGCGAGTATCGAGCGGCACGGGCCATCCCGCAGTTGGACTGTCAACGTTAACTTAGGGGCACGTACTACTTGTCTCTGGAAACGCATCTACGCAAAACTCTTAGAAACTGTCTGAAAATAGTTATTTGAGCCTTTTTAGCATCATGGGTAACATGGCAATGTATAAGGCAGACTCGCTGTTTCGGGTCAGCTTTTCGTAGT
>JAYVAP010000560.1:0-2699 GCA_043750915.1 Spirosoma sp.
CATGATGGCCGTGGGCGTGGCCAGACCCAGTGCGCAGGGACACGCAATCACAAGCACCGTTACGGCCGCCATCATGCCCTGCGAAGAGGCGTTTTCGCCAAACACGACCCAGGCCAGCAGGGTCAGCAACGAAATGCCAAGTACAACGGGCACAAACACGGCGGAAATCCGGTCAACCAACCGCTGAATGGGGGCTTTGCTGCCCTGGGCTTCCTGCACACGCCGGACAATATGGGCTAGCACCGTTTGACTGCCAACCTGTTCGGCCGCAAACTGAAAGGAGCCTTTCTGGTTAACGGTCCCGGCAAAAATGCGATCGCCGGTTTGCTTGCTCACGGCCACGGGTTCGCCCGAAATAAGGCTTTCGTCCACAAACGACTGGCCGTTGAGCACCCGCCCATCCACCGCAATACGCTCGCCCGGCCGCACCACCACGGTTTGACCCATAACAACCTGCCCGGCGGGGATGTCCTGCTCTGCACCATCAACGAGCACCCGAACCTGCTTGGGCTGGAGACCCACTAATTTTTTAATGGCCGATCCGGTACTCGACTTAGCCCGTTCTTCGAGGAGTTTACCCAGCAAAATAAATGCAATAACCACCGCCGAAGTCTCAAAGTAAACGTGCGGGCCGCCCTCAGTCGCGTCCAAACCCTGACGCGTCCAGAATTCCGGGTATATCGTGTTGAAGGTGCTGAAAATGAACGAAATGCCCGTTGAGAGGGCCACGAGCGTATCCATGCTGGCCCGGCCATGAAGGGCCTGTTTGTAGGCGTTTGTGAAAAATTGCCGCCCAAAACCAAACACCACTGGTGCGGTCAGCAGGAGCATTGCCCAGTTCAGTGAGGTATGATCGACCTTAAAAAAAGGCATTACCACCATGCTGAGTACCATAACCAGAGCGGCCAGGATTGATGCGCCGATGGTTTGTCGCTTCAGCCTTTCGTAGCGATGCGCCTGCGATGCCTCCTGTAGCCGACGGGCTTCGGCCTCATCCTCAATAACAAGATCATAGCCAATCGACTGCACTGTTTGCCGGAGCGTTTCGGGATTGGTAATCGCCGGGTCATACACGACCCAGGCCGACTGATTGGCGTAGTTAACGCCCGCATCGCGCACCCCGGCTGTTTCTTTCAGCATGGACTGGACGCTCACCGCGCAGGCCGCACAGCTCATTTCCAGCACCGGAAACGTTTTTTTTATTAATTGACTGTCCTCCGTTTTCAGATTGCCCACCAAACGTTTCGGGGTGGGGTGAAGGCTAATATTTGTTGTTTCCATACGTTGGCAAACCGGAGCAAAGTGTGCCCCGTGGATGCACAACAAATGTAACACCCCTGGCGTGCAGGGGCGTTACAGAATTTGGCGGGTATTGTGCGAAGTTTGAATTAAAAGGAGTGGCTGGGCTTATTTGCCCCCACCCACAACCGACGGTGTACCCATTCCCTGCGAGAGTATGAGTAATTTTTCGCTTAAGGTAGTGATTGCTTTTTTATACCGCGCTTCCAGATCGGGCAGGTTGGCCGTCGATTTCAGGGAGGCTTCGTAGAGCAAACCCGGTAGCATCCACGACGCGTAGCCACTGTTGGGGTCTGAGGATGCATAGAGCGACCGGTACCACGCGCCAAATGCATTGCCCTTGGGATCGATAAACGAGCGTTCCAGCAGCCTTAGGTCCTGGTTCAACGCCACCAGCTTATCCGTACGGCCCGCTTTGAGGTAGGTTTGCCGGGCCGTTTCGCAGGCATCGGCATTTATTTTCATTTCGGCCACCGCCTTCAACAGGGTTGCAATGGAGTAGGTTGGTGCATAGGCCTGAATGGCTTTCTCGGCGGCTTTGAGGTGAACGGCCAGATCAGCGGGGTAGCGGGCCACATCATAAGGAACCAGATCGGCATTGGCAAGCCTGAGGGTCATGGTTCCTACAACCTGCTCCATCATAGGCCCCATCTTGTAGGTAGGATCGGCAAATTTATCGTAGAAATAAAGGTCATCATACTGTGAATGATAGAGCGTTGGCCCTTCCATCCCCGCACTCATCGACGGTATACCTACGTGCATATACGGCCCGATATGGTCCGACCCACCACCGAGGTTGCCAATGACAGGCTCGCCCGCCACCATCGCCGGTGCCGATGACCCCATTACGCGGGTGGGGTTGCCCCCCGCCGTATGACCTAACCAGTGCTGATAAACGGTTTTGTTGGAATCCGGATATTGAACGGACTGTGTGGCTTCGATAATGAGCCGTTTCATGCTCGGCGATGCCGACGCGCCAAACGTTCGGCCCGACACCGCTGCGTCGTAATTCATGTAAGCAACGGCTTTTCGCGTCAGCTCATCGCGAAACTGTTCGCTCCATTCGGCTGAGCCGATTACGCCCGGCTCTTCGGCATCCCAGTGGGCAATCTTGATTGTGCGACGCGGGCGTTGCCCGGTTTTGGCTAACTTGCCCAGCGATTCGGTCAGGCTTAGTAGCATAGCCGTGCCGGAGTTAGGGTCTGTGGCACCGTAGGACCAGGCATCGTAGTGGCAACCGGCAATAATCCATTCGTCGGGAAACTCACTGCCCGTTAGGGTGCCAACGACTTGATAAATACGCTGGATGGCCCGTTCCTGCATCACCATCAGCCGCACGCGCAGTGCCGGCCCACCCTCAATTCGGTAGGTATAAGGTAAACCGCCCTGCCAGCCTGCCG
>JAYVAP010000561.1:0-6145 GCA_043750915.1 Spirosoma sp.
ACAGTCGTGTAGTCGATTTTAATCAATGTGCAGGCTGAACTACATGGACAGATCCGTTTGAGACCGGGTCTGTCCATGTAGTTCAGCCTCTATTCGCACCGCCAGTACGTGTTTGCACAAGCCACGTTTGCCCTGGTGATTCGTGAACCAGTCGCAGGTGCAGCGCGACTGCTCGTTTTCGATGATGACTTTATGCACTACCCCACCCGAACCGGTTACCTGGGCTTCGGTGTAACCCGGCTTTCGGATTATAATTTTGATGTCTTTATCGGCTACAAGTTTACGGGCGTTTTTCAGGCGTGGGTTCAGGCTCAGCATACGGCCGGTTTTGAAAGGAAGCCGCCGATAAAAATGGGCATTGTTAACCAAATCAAAGCCCAGCAACCCAATACTCGACAGTTGGGCCATGAGCGCGTCTGTAGCCCCAAAATCGATGTCGTGTTCGATGGACAACAACGTGGGGCTAAAGGTTTCGTTGGCCTTCAGCAGGCTATTTACGCCATAAATCAACTCCATCGGTAGGTCGTTGGTCAGGTGTTCCAATGCCTTGCCCTCGCCCGAAAAACCCCGGTAAGCATCCGCCGAAAAAGCAAAAACCAATTGTAACGAACCCATTAACAGCACAAAACCAGCCGCCTGCCCGTCGTCGCTTTGGTAAACGGTCAATCCGTCTATGAATGGCAACAGTCCTTCTACTAAGCGCAACCGGTGTGCCCCGCCAATCCGAACGGCCTTGCCCTGCTGCAGGGGCGAAAAAAGAAATTTACCCGCCCGCTGAACAATAAACACATCGGCCTTGACCGTGCCCTTCGGTAAACTCTGAAAAAGCTGAATGGCCTGCGGTTTGGTCAGCGTAAAAACCGGTTGCATCTGGGCCAGATAAAGCTGTACACTCGTCAGGCCCTTGATCCAGCGGTGGGGCAGCGTCACTTTCCGCTCCACCACCTTTCCCTTTTCGCTGCTGATCGTCACCGACTGCTGCCCCACCGACAGCACCATGTTTTCGGTTTTGGTAATACCGTTGAGGGCATTGAGCATCGGCTCGTTGAAATCAACGTTGGTGGTGCCGCTGGCCAGAAACTCGCCATCTAAGCTTTCGGGCAGCATATCCAATCGGGCGTAAACACCGTTGCACGACGAAAACCCTTCGAAACGCACCTGTCCGGCCCCGGCCGTAACGATGGGGTCGCGCAGGGCCATTAGCTCCTGCATGGAGAGGGCAAACCGCGACCGGACGGTTTTGGCAACCGTCATCAGGCACCGGGCCGCCAGATACGGGTCGCGCAGCCGCCCCCAAAAGAAGCACGCAACCTGATTGATTTCGTCAATTTCAGTCTGGTGCGATAACAGCAAGGCACTTTCCTGTGCGGTTTTATTGAGGGCTGAGGCCGAGGTGTATGCGTAGTCATAATCGATGAGGGTTTCCATGGCCTATGCCTGTTTAATAATATCCTGACAAAGTTTTTTCAGCGAACCTATTTCCTGCCATTTCACCAACAATGCCGACGTAGCAATGGCGGGTGTTTGATGCAGCTTCACCAGCAAGTCGAGGTAAATTTCCAGCAGCTTTCTGGTATTTTTGGGCAGGCTGGCCATTGGCGCAAACGGGGCGAACAAGGCATCGAGGGTCAGCAGCAATGCTTTGTTGTGGAGCAAACTAACGTCTTTAACTAAATTCAGCCCGTCGGTCAGCCGCTGCACGGGCGCGTAATTACCCGACAGCAGCCAGCCCAGCCGGTCGCCGAGCCGGGCCACATCGAGGGTCTGCTGACCAAAGTGATGAATGAGTACTTCGGCAGCCAACGCGCCCGTTTCGCGCTTTTGCGCCAGCAACCCACACGCCAGCACGAGCAACGACATTTCCCGAAACTGGAAATTGGGCTGAAACATGAGCCTAAGGGCGTGAGATGCCGTGGGCGATTCATCCGTGGCAAAGCAACCATATTTAACAATCACGGTAAATAAGGATTCGGGCTGCTGAGGAATCAGGCTGTACCAGCATAAAATATCATTCTGACTTAAGTTGGCTAATTGCCAATTACCTCCACGGTTATCAAAAAGATCATTACTGTATAAAAGTGAATTTGCAAAAAGCGTCTTTTCAGGAAATGGTATAATTAGTTCCCGCCATAATGGATTACGTTCCTGTTGATTGGTGTCTGGATTAATCCATTCACTCCATTGGTCTTTACGTACCACGTCTTTTATGAAAGGTTTTGCAACATTGGGCATATCAGCGATGGACGTATCGGCGAATTCCGAAAATTCACCATCAGGATCGAACGTCCGGGCAGCTACGGCCCAAAGTGCCTGTAAATGGGTCAGCGCATCGTCATTACGGAATATTGACAGGACTTTCTTTATCGCATTGTGCCGGGGTATTTTAATATCCGTTGTTACACCTAAGCAGTAATGCATCAGCTGTGCCAGATTACCCTCTAATTCGGCACTTAATTGAATGGCTTCGGTCATGTCTTCGCGGGGCATCCGCGCAATAGCAATTGCCAAACCGAGGGGGTCAATAACTTCGTCTGCCTGCTGATAATTCAATAGCTTTTGAACCAAAATTTTTGGAGCAACCCAGTGCGGAGCGTGCGTAGGCAGGCTCAACAAAGATAATCCGGAGTGGTCTTTTCGCTTCTGATGGAGGTACTTTATTTGTTTATCAATAACACCGCCCATATCGCGCCGATTGCCTGTTACGACCTGATTCAACGTGTACTGAAGTTTTGTTTCGTCCTGACTGTCTGCCAGCCAATACAGCAAATAGTGACTTAAACATTGTTTTTTTGTATCGACACTGAAATACACTTTTTCAAGTTGCTTCTCATACACCTTCAATTGCTCCCGGTAATTGTCCGGCATATCTGCCGGGGTCAGGATGAGCGCGTTCATTAGAATCTCTCCGTCAAGCGGGTCGTTGGAACCGATGAACTTACCAATCAGAAATACAAAATCATTCCAGGTTGCGGGCAAATGCACCTCCTGCCCCGGTACAAGCCGTTGTACCGGGGCAAGGGGCGCGTACTGATAGCTGACCGGCGCATTGGCTTCGGCAGGTTCGGTCGTTTCATTATCGACCAAAAACGCTTTCAGGTCATTGGCGACATGGCCAAGCATCTGTCCGGTGTAGGTCTGAAGCCGGTTTTGCAGGTCGAGGTCGGTGGAGTCGGCGTAGTTGGCGAGCAGTTGGGCGGCTTTGGTTTGCAGCGGCAGATCGTTGAGAGCAAATACATCGGTCAGCAGCTGCGCAATGGCCGGGCGGAGGGCGGGCTGGGTTTTCAACAGTCGCTCAAACATACCGAGCAACGTTTTCAGGCTTGTTTTGCAATCGTTGCGCATCATCATGGTCGATGCCCATTCCAGCAGTTCGTTTGCCCGGAAACCGGGTTCGCTATACATAGTTTTCAACGTTCCTACGGTCCAGTTCACAACGTGTGGGTGCTGCGCGGCCAGCAATGGAAACAGGACCGGTTGCAGGGCCAGCCACTCGGCAATGGTGGGGTTGGCAGTTTCGATTTGTGTGCGATAAAAACTACGCAGATCCGCTTTCCAGTCTTTGGTCTGAACACTCAGGCATTTTTCGAGGAACCATAGCCTGTCAATTTTCCCTTCGGCGAGGAGTCGGGAAAAAATCTGGGGCCAGATATATATGGTCTCACTATTCAGATTTTCATCTGTCAAACTGGGGTTTACGTTATGAATTCGAATCGGATAATCAAACAGAGCAGGTATGTCTCGCGTGCAAGCTATTTCATCGGTCAGCAAAAAATTAATGTAATCCATTACGCATTTTCTATCATCATCAGGATGCCTACTATATCTATTAAATTTTACTATTGAACTGACAAATAACTCAGGATTATAGTTTAGAATCCCTTGGTATTCAAGTCGCCGAATTTTTTGGTAACTGATCCGATTCCAGGTATCTTTCAATAAATGCTCAGCTAACCATTCAGGTCGTTTGGCAGTAAGTATGGGTAATAATACGTTATAATTAGTATAAGCAAACAGATCACTGAGTGCTGTCTTTATCCAAATTTCTCCTTTGTTTGATAAAGCCAGTTCACTTAAGTGGATAAGGGCTAACTGAACTTTTTCGTCTTGTTTTTTCTGAGCTATGGCCCAGTTAGTAGTATTAATCTGCCCCAATTCAACCAACTCGCGTGCGATTTTTTTCGCCTTAACTTCTAATGCTAAGTAATGCCGTTTATCCACACTTTGCAGAAAAGGCAAAAGCTGATCGGTCCGTGTATTACGGATGATTTCTTCGTAGCGCAACACCACTTCCAGTTCCTGCTGGTTGTCGGCTACGGCTGGCGGGGCAGCTGGTGCGGGGGAAAGGGCAACGGCTATGCCGTTTACCGATTCAACGTAGCCTTTGCCGGTTTTTTCGCGAATAAGTTTGTCGGCTTCCCGCTGGCAGCGTTCAGCCGTATCAAAGGTTTTGGTCTGGCTCTGACCCGCCGTGCCTACCTTACCAAAGCTGACGCTGAACGAAGTATCCTGGGTATCGATCTGCCAAAATTTGTTGGAAGTTTCGTCAGTGAAGATAAAATGGCGCGTCATAGTTTGAAAAGGTATTTACAGACCAGCAAGATACGATAGTTCGCGGGCAGGCTGACAGAGACCAAAGTAATTTGATTCTCAGGATTACTGAAGCAGTTTGTTGATTATAGCAGATTTTGCCTGCTTCGGCCAACCGTTGGTAAAGGCATAAGTCTTACTTTTACGGGCTAACGTCCTACTTTTCCTGTTACCTGATCATGCAGATCCTGACCTTTGACGAGTACCAAACCGCTTACCGGCACAGTGTAGAAGACCCCGAAGGTTTCTGGGGCGAAATTGCGCAGGCGTTTCAGTGGCGCAAGCCCTGGAAAAAAACGCTGCAGTGGAACTTTGAGGAACCCAGCGTGAAGTGGTTTCAAGGCGGCAAATTCAACATCACTGAAAACTGCCTCGATCGTCACCTCGCCACCCGCCCCGACCAGCCCGCCATCATCTGGGAACCCAACGACCCCCACGAAGCCGGCGTTACGCTCACCTACCGAATGCTCCACGATCAGGTGTGCCGGATGGCCAACGTGCTGAAACGCAACGGCGTAACTAAAGGCGACCGCGTGTGCGTATACATGCCCATGGTGCCCGAGCTGGCCATTGCCGTGCTGGCCTGCGCCCGCATCGGCGCCATTCACTCGGTGGTGTTCGGCGGTTTTTCGGCCCAGAGCATCGCCGACCGCATCAACGATGCCCAGTGCAAACTCATCATCACCTCGGACGGGGCCTACCGGGGCAACAAAGAAATTCCGATGAAAAACACGGTCGATGATGCCCTCATCGGCTGCCCCAGCGTAGAACGCGTGATCGTGATGACCCGCACCCGCACCCCGGTGGCCATGCTCAAAGGCCGCGACGTATGGATGGAGCAGGAGCTGAAGCAGGTCACCGCCGAGTGCCCCGCCGAAGAAATGGACGCCGAAGATGTGCTCTTTATTCTCTACACCTCCGGCAGCACGGGCAAGCCCAAAGGCGTGGTGCACACGGGCGCGGGCTACATGGTCTACGCGGCCTATACGTTCCAGAACGTTTTTCAGTACCAGACCAATCCCGACGGAACAGCGCCCGTTTTTTTCTGCACCGCCGACATCGGCTGGATCACCGGCCACAGCTATATCGTATACGGGCCGCTGGCCTGCGGGGCCACGTCGCTGCTGTTTGAGGGCGTGCCCACCTGGCCCGATGCCGGGCGGTTCTGGGATATTGTGGATAAGCACCGCGTGCATACCCTCTACACCGCGCCCACGGCCATCCGGTCGCTGATGAGTTTTGGGCTGGACTTCGTAAAAAACCACGACCTGAGCAGTTTGCGGGTGCTGGGGTCGGTGGGCGAACCCATCAACGCCGAAGCCTGGCACTGGTACGACGAAAACATCGGCAAAAAAAACTGCCCCATCGTCGATACCTGGTGGCAAACAGAAACGGGCGGCATCCTGATTTCGCCCATTGCGGGCATCACCAAAACCAAACCCACCTACGCCACCCTGCCCCTGCCGGGTATTCAGCCCGTGCTGGTCGACGAAAACGGGCAGGAAATTACGGGCAACGGCGTGTCGGGCAATCTGTGCCTTAAATTTCCCTGGCCGGG
>JAYVAP010000562.1:0-2138 GCA_043750915.1 Spirosoma sp.
CAGCGAATTGGCTTTCAGTAGATTTTTATTACTGGCACGATCTGTATCAAACTTTCTTTTCAAGCCGCTGAATACCAGCAGTTGATAGAGATTATGTACTTTAACGGCTTTACGAATCTCTCCTATTTTCCAAAGTTGGAGCTGGTCTTTCGTATCGCCACTATTTTCATCAAACAGGTTTGGCACACCGAAATGTTCACAAGTTTTTGCTTTCAACATTAACTCTACGCTGTAGCCAGCCAGATAAAACGCGCCATCCAGTAGGTTATTTTCAGTAAGCAACTTTGCTTCGCGTAATCGCAATCGGGCAATTTTTTTGATTTCTTCCGGGGTATTCATAAATGGGCCAAGGTGGGTGTTGTAAATCTCAAGCTGTATAAAACCTAATTCTCACTCCTTCCACCGCCACTCATTGGCAATCTGTAAGGGCGTGCGCAACCCCTGAGCCACCAAATAATCGCGGGTTTTAGTGTCGTCGAGTCGGCGGGTCGGAATGGTTTCAGCATCGGCGAGGGCATACAAAACCATGGCCGTGTAGCGAACGGTGTTCTGCATTTGGTCGCGGTTTACGAGGTTAATCCGGTCGCAGTTGGCATGGTAACAATCCAAAACGTCTTTGGTCAGATGGCCACTCATGCCCGCCACCGGAACGCCCTCTATCATAAAGGGTTGATGGTCAGAGTGAAGACCCGCCTGATTCGTTATCAGATTTTTAAATGCCGGTTCAACTTGTTGGATAGTCTCGCCTATGGTCTTGAAAAACTGAACCATATCGTCGCGGCCAAAAGCGTTGATGCCACCGGGGTCGTTGGTCATGTCAAGATTCATCATATAGCGAACATTATCTAACTGACCCCGCTTTTTGAGGTCTTCGGTCATGGCCCGTGAACCCAGCAGCCCTTGCTCCTCGCCCATAAATAGCACAAATTCGATGGTGCGTTTGGGTTTGAGTTTCAGTTTGCGAAACGTCCGGGCAATATCCAGCACTGAGAATGACCCGATACCATTGTCGATGGCTCCGGTAGCCAAATCCCAGGAATCAAGGTGACCGCCAATCACAATTTTTTCAGTTGGAAACTCACTGCCGGGCAAGGTCGCCACCACGTTTCGCGCCCTGATTTTACGGCTTGTGTTGGTCATGTCGATCACGGCGTGGAGGTGGTCTTTGTTTTCTTCGGCTAACCATTGCCGCAGGGCCACCCCGCTTTCATAAGCAATGCAAACTGCTGGAATTGAGATCAGTTTACCCGTTACCGAAGCGGTTCCGGTGAGCAGCACATTGCCCGGCACGAGGTTCACCATAATCACCCCAATGGCTCCGTATTGAATGGCGAGGGCTGTTTTTTCGGAGCGGTGCAGATTTCGGGCACCTTTCGCATTGCTTAAACCGATATTGACGAGCGCGATTTTGCCTCTAAGTTTGTCTTTTACAGCCGTAAAATCACCTTCGAGACCGTTGCCCACGTCCAGAATTTCGCCCCGCACGTGGGCATCAACCGGAGAATGTGCCAGAGAAACTACTTTCAGATCACGAAAATTATCACTTTTGTTAGGTACTACGGCCAGCGTCACGGTATCGCGCATCCACGATTCTACCTCGAAGGCTTCGTAGCGAACATTTTTGAAGCCATACGACCGGAGCAGATCGTAAGCATATTGCTCGGCCCGTGCGCCGTTGTTGCTGCCCGTGAGCCGATGCCCAATGCGTTGGCTGGCATCAGCGAGGGTTTCGTAGGCCCGTCCGTTTTTCAGTACGTCGGCATTGATACGACTGAATATTTTTTCGACGGAGGGGCGCAGCAAGTCTGCCGGTCGGTTGGCAACCGTTTGTTCGGCAACAAATGCAGTGGAGAGAGCGGTTGACCCGGCCAACGCCAGGAAGAAAATAAAATGTCGGGAGTAGATTTTTCGGTGCATAGACGACGTGAACGCCATTTTCTCTTAAAAATACAAAAGTTAAGTCCTTTATCCAAAGACAAACACACAAGCGGAAACGTTTACTGATTATTAGTAAAACTTTGCATAAAAATGAAACAGAGCTTCAAAGCACACCCCTGGCACGGTATTCCGGTGGGCAAACAGGCCCCCGAAATCGTTACGGCCTTCATTGAAATTGTACCAACTGACACGGTGAAATA
>JAYVAP010000563.1:0-3149 GCA_043750915.1 Spirosoma sp.
TGGCGCAGGTCGTACCCGTGATTGTTAAAGTAGGCAATGGACTGATTGTCAGCGTCACCGCCGTGCGTGGTGTGCTGGAGCAGACCGTAGCCGAAGTGCTGCGAGACATCGCATAGTAAGTATAGGTGCCGGGTGCAGCAATGCCCGTAGGCGTGAAGCTGTTACCCGTAGCCAGAATAGCACCGCCCGTGGCAGCAGCGTACCACTCTACCGTCGTACCCGCAGCCGGCGTTACCGTCAAAGTCGGAATTGGCGAACCCTGGCAGATCACCGCGTTGGGTCCCACCGGGGGAGCAATGATCGGACAGGCGCAGATCGGTGCCGTGACCCCGATCGTGGCCGTACAGTTCTGAGCACTCGTCGCCGTCAGGATGATGTTCACCCCGCTGGCAATGCCCGAGACCGTGAAGTTAGGCGCACTGCCAGAAACCACCCCGCCGTTGCTGCTTAGCGTGACACCGGCCGAAGTCGTGACGGCTACGCTGTAAGTCTGCAAGTCAATCGAACAAACCGGGGTGCCCGGCGTGATCGTAGGCGTGGGGTTAATCGTGATTGTGATCGGCGTGCGCGGGTTGCTTACGCAGATCGTTGCACTCGTGCTGCGCGACATCGCGTAGAACGTATAGGTGCCGGGTGCAGCAATGCCCGTAGGCGTGAAGCTGTTACCCGTAGCCAGAATAGCACCGCCCGTAGCAGCAGCGTACCACTCTACCGTCGTGCCCGCAGCAGGCGTTACCGTCAAAGTCGGAATAGGTGCGCCCTGGCAGATTACCGCGTTGGGACCCACCGGAGGAGCAATGATCGGACAGCTACAAACAGGTGCCGTGACACCGATCGTGGCCGTACAGTTCTGAGCACTCGTCGCCGTCAGGATGATGTTCACCCCGCTGGTGATGCCCGAAACCGTGAAGTTAGGCGCACTGCCAGAAACCACCCCGCCGTTGCTGCTCAGCGTGACACCGGCCGAAGTCGTGACGGCTACGCTGTAAGTCTGCAAGTCAATCGAACAAACCGGGGTGCCCGGCGTGATCGTAGGCGTGGGGTTAATGGTCAGCGTAACCGGTGTGCGGGTTGCTGACAAACAGTTGTTGGTCGTGTTACGCGATTGTGCATAATACGTATAGGTACCAACAGCGGTTACAGGCGGAGTGTAATTGTTACTGCCTGCCAGCAGTGGAGTACCGCCCGTAGAAGCTGCGTACCAGTCAATAGTTGAACCTGCTGGGGGAGTGGCTGTTATTGCCGGTGTTGTCTGACCAAAGCAAATGGTTGCACCTGTGCCCACCGGAGCCGGTATCACCGGGCACGTACATACCGGTGCCGTTATGCCCAGCGTTGCTACGCAGTTCTGGGCACTTGTTGCCGTCAGCGTGATGTTAGTAGCAGCAGGTATAGCCGAAATTGTGAAGTTGGGTGCTGTCCCGCTAACTGTACCTGCGCTACTGCTTAGCGTAGCACCAGCCGAGGTAGTCACTGTGACGCTGTAGGTCAGTAAGTCTACCGAACAGACCGGAGTACCCGATGTAATAGTCGGGTTAGGGTTAATTGTCAGCGTAACTGGGGTGCGTGGGCTACTTACGCAATTGGGCGATGCCGTACTGCGGGCCTGTACATAGAATGTATACGTTCCCGGTATTGAAGCCAGAGCAGGCGTGTAGTTATTACCCGATGCCAGTATGGCTCCGCCCGTAGCGGCCGCATACCATTCTAAGGTGGTGCCTACAGCCGGGGTAGCCGTTAGTGCCGGAATGGTGGCACCCGCGCAGATAACCGCGTTGCCAGCTGTGGGGACTGGGACAACCGGACAAGTGCAGACCGGCGCTGTCACTCCGAGCGTTGCTACGCAGTTCTGGGCACTCGTGGCCGTCAACGTAACGTTGGTGTTGGCTGGTATGCCCGAAACTGTGAAGTTCGGTGCAGTACCGCTAACCGTGCCCGCGCTGCTGCTGAGCGTGGCAGCACCCGAAGTGGTTACCGCAACGCTGTAAGTCAGCAGGTCGACCGAACAAATCGGGGTACCGAGGGTGATGGTTGGGTTGGGGTTAATGGTCAGCGTAACAGCTGTGCGGGTAGCACTCACGCAGGCAGAATTTGAGGAACTGCGGGCCTGTACGTAAAACGTAAAGACAGCTGGTGAACCGGTTGCTACCGGAGGAGTGTAGCTATTGCCCGTAGCTAAAAGTGTTCCTCCGGTAGCTACAGAATACCACTCTGAAATGTTACCCACTCCCGGATTGGCGGTAAATTGAGGAATAACTCCGTTAACGCACATGACCGTATTGGTAGCGGTAGGTGGATTAATGACCGGGCACGCAGCAAAGCCGAAATCAAATGTGTGGGTATTTTCGCCGGGACCACCCAATGCACCAAGCGCAATAACAGCGTTAGCACCCACTATCGTAGCATCTGAATCAAGCAGATCATTTCCGCCCGCGTTGGCGGTTGTCAATGAAGCGGTTGTAGGTGTTTGCCCAAGGGCAACCCGGATTTCGTAATCGGTAGCACTGGGAACTAACCCGGTGAAGAAATAATTGCCATTGGCATCGGTTGTGGTTGTGCCGGCAAATACTCCTCCTTTAAATAATTGAACCGTGATATTTGCTATCCCAGGCTCTCCCGCATCCTGAATACCATCGCTGTCGGTATCCTGAAAAATCCGGTTACCTACTTCTAACGGCTCCGGACCGCAAAGCAACTCAAGGTCGCCCAGACCGGTAGCTTTGCCGGCATTTGTTGGATTTGTAGACCCGGCCGGGTCCTGATTATAGATACGGGCACCGCGCACCCTGGCTCCATTGGTATTACTGAGCCATTTGATACCACCCGTTCGGGTAGTACCTGCTTCGCCAGCAACCTGATCCGTAGGATTATAGGCATTGATTGTCAATTCATTGGAGCCGGGCAAAAGGGCCAGACCCCCAAAAGCCGTCTCCTGGTGATAGATGGTATAGGTTTGCCCGTTACATGGCAACGCAGGATTATTAACTGTTACACCCGGATTGATACTAAAGTTATCGCCCGTGTAAAATTCTCCTCCGCCTGGACCCTGTCCATTGCCGGCACCACCAACAAGCCCACCAACTTGGCCGTTACTTTCCGACGTATACGTATTATTGCCATTATCATTGAAACGCAGGACTTCTCCACCC